>JBBRJC010000527.1:0-3725 GCA_038220135.1 Bryobacterales bacterium
ACCGCGCTGGTACACGAACTGTACCTTCGCCTGCATTCCGCCAACCCGATTTCGATTCAAGACCAGAACCATTTCTACGCGCTTGCCGCACAAGCGATGCGCCGCATCCTGGTGGATTATGCCCGATCCTATCGAACCCGCAAACGGGGCGGCGAACTCCAACGCGTCGACATCGAGGCTACCCCCCTGTTCGGTGGTAAGGATTTTCACCAAATGGTGGAGCTCGATTTGGCCCTCAGCCGCCTCGAACAGCTTGACGCACGCCAGTGCAAAGTGGTCGAACTCCGCTACTTCGCCGGCCTCGACGAACAGGGAATTGCCAAAATGCTCGGCGTCTCCTCGCGAACCGTAAAACGAGATTGGCAAATGGCTAAGGCCTGGCTCCATGCGGAATTGAAACCCGGCAAATGATATTTTACCCAGGGAATAGTGACTTTGAATAATATCCGGGTAAAATACAATCATGGACGAGATTACCTACACCGCCTTCATCGGGCCTCATCAGATAGCTGCGGGCACACTACCCGCGATTCTGCCCCCAATCAAAGCCCGGTATAACGAACCCAATTCCGAACTAATCCTTATATTTGAAGATCATAGTGGCTGCCAAGTGGACTTTGAACTGCGCGGAACTTTGGACGACGTGCTGGCGCGTGAGTTGCCGCAGAAGGCCAAAACAGGTCCAGGGCGCCCGAAGCTGGGAGTGGTTTCCCGCGAAGTTTCCCTGCTTCCGCGGCATTGGGAATGGTTGGAACAACAACCCAGCGGCGCCTCCGCAGCCTTGCGGCGCATTGTCGATCAGGCCCGGAAAAACGAACCCAATCAGCAACGCGAACGCCGCGCGCAGGAAGCGGCGGGCCGATTTATGACGGCCGTCGCCGGGAATTTGCCGGGTTTTGAAGAAGCAACCAGAGCGCTTTATGCCGGTAACCAGACCGGGCTTGCCGAACAGATTCGGGATTGGCCAGTCGACATCCGCATGTATACTCAGAAACTGCTAACCGCATTCTAAACAAGAGCAACCTGCTCTTCAGTTGGCTCCGCTCAACAATACCAGGGCTCATCCAAGTACGGCACAGCCGTCCTGGGCATGAGCCTATAATCCTCGGGCCACTCGGTCCCAGCGGCGTCGCGCCAAAGTGCCGCAAAGATCTCTTCACGCCCTGAGCCGGCCTTTTGCAGTTTGTCCACCAATCCCAGTAGCCGATGGCTTAGGGCATCCACATCGGGGTCTCGATGCCGCCACCGGTGCACCAAACCTTGCGCATCAAACCCAACCACGTGATCCCGGATTTCCGCCAACTCCAGCAACCGTGATCCGTTCGGGATCAGCAAACGGATCGCCAGTTGCACCGGGGCCACATTTGCCGCTAATCCTTCGGAAGACAACACGTCCAGCAGTTCGCAATAACTCGCCCGCGTGGTCCACGGAGTGAAGGGAATGAAAGTCGGTGCCAGGTTCAATCCAGCCATGCGGCTCAACCGCACTACCTTCAGAAAATCGGCCCGCGTGTGGTGCTTCTCAATCTGCTCCAGCACATAATCGTCCACGCTTTCCACGGCGGTGGTCACAAACAGGCACCCGGTTTCGGTCAGCACCGGCATCAATTGCTGATGCTGCAACAGGTGCTCCACTTTGATGGTCGCATCGTAAGTCAGTGCCGGAAACTCACGGTGCATCTGCTCCACAATTCGCCTGGCATGGCTGGGACCATTAAAGAAATCGGGATCACCGAAATTGATGTGCTCCGCCCCTGCGGCCACTTGCCGGCGAATATCTTCCAGCACCACTTCCGGCTGCACTACCCGAAATTGTCCCTGATACACAGGCACCACGGGGCAATGCCGGCACATGTGCTTGCAGCCGCGAGTCGCTTCGGTATAGCCAACCTTGTGCGCTTTCCCGTTAACGTGCAGCTTTGCATAACGGCCCAATCCAGGCAGCCCAACGCGGTCTGGCACCTTGAATTGAAGTTTCACTAAACCAGCGCTAACTGCGGGCTCCAATCCATCAGCCAGCGCCAGCAGATCCGCTTCAAACTCTGCCCCTAACACCACTCCAATACCACGCTCGCGCAGCAGCGCTTCGTTGATCGGCGCGTACAATCCATCGGCGGCCAGTTTCGCCCGACCGTTCAATGATTGCACTTGAGGCAACAAGGGCAGCGTCATACGGGTTGCTGTGTGCATGGGCAGGTAAAACGCGATGATGTCAGCCTCAGCCGCTGCACCACGTGGAAAAATGCCCACCGCCAAATCGGCACAGGTTACCTCATGGCCGCTTGCGCGTAACCATGCTGCAGGCGACGCCAACCCGAACGGTTGCCGCCCCATCTCGTAGGTCGAGATTAGGAGAACTTTAGCCACTCACTCCATCCTACAAGGGATGGTTAGCTGCCGAACGCTTCCCGCAGCACTTTGTAGCTTTTTGCAACGGCCGTATGCGGATCCTCTTTGCCTTCCATTTCAAGTGAAATGTATCCCGAATAGCCAGCTTCCCGCACAATTTTGGCGATTCGTTTGTAATCCAAGTCGAGGGTGTACCATTCGCCTCCGCCGTAATATGTTTTGGCCTGGATGATATTCGCATAGGGCGCTAGTTGGGTGATGCCTTCGTAGGCGTCGCCAGGATAATTGCCCGTGTCCATATTGATTCCCAGCCAGGGCGAATTAACCGCTTTGTGAATCCGCAACAGCACGTCAACTTTCGTGGTCAGACCCCAATGATTTTCCAGGGCCATCAACACGCCATGCTTTTCTGCAGTCGGAATGCACTCTTTTATCGAATCCACACACCACTTCATCGCATCAGCTTCTTTGAAGCCGGCTAGTGGTGGCTCGTCCCCTTTCACCTTCATCAGATCGTCGAAGCTCTTGATCGTCTTCCAGCGGCCGGAGTTTAAGCGAATTGCCGGAATCCCCAACTGTGCGGCCAACTCAATGCAGTGTTTGGTATGGGCAATATGTTGAGCCCTTTCTTCGGCGGATGGTGAAACGAAATCCTGATGGATGGAAAGCATCACCAAATCCAACCCCCGTCGAAACGCCTGTTGGCGCAGTTTGTTCAAGTACGACAGGTCTTCCGACTCAAACTGGCGATGCAACAGTTCAACACCGTCGAAGCCCAGGTCGTAGGCATTGTCTATCACTTTTTCAAGCGGATATTTGGCAGTCTTGAAATGCCAATAGGAATAACTGGAAACGGCCAGGCGAATGCGGCCTTTGTTGTTTGGAGCAGCGAATGCGGGGACGAGGCTGGAAGCTGCAGCGGCGGCGGATGCGGAGAGGATGGACCGGCGAGTGAGATTCATTAGCAACGAACATAACACGAACGCTCAAGAATGGAAACAGCCGCACTGGTCGGAGGTCCAGTGCGGCTTTAACGGGTGCAATCCGTTCCTTCTGATTGAGCAGAACTTGTTATGCCTTGCGGCGGCGAAGCATGGCGAGGGCACCGATCCCAGAACCGATCATGATAAATGAAGAAGGCTCAGGTGTGGGCAGGCCGAAGAGGGTTTGTGCAAAATTGGGTCCAAGAACGTTTTCGTAAACCGAACCTTCGCTCGATATATTGGCCATACCTTCAGTGATGAACTGATTCACTCGAGCCCGGAAGGTTGAAGACCAGGGGTTTGCGGAAGCTTCCTGTACACTGCCCGAAAAAATGCCGTCGCCGTTATCGTGTACAACGTCCCAAATGGCAATTTGCAATGCTGCAAAGTCAT
>JBBRJC010000528.1:0-3719 GCA_038220135.1 Bryobacterales bacterium
TTTGCGCATCCACCAGTTCGATACTTGGAGCAACACCGGCGCGATAGCGGCGTTCGGCTTGCTCCACTTCCTGCTGCGATAATTTCAGGCCTTGCTCGGCGACAGCAACCTGACCTTGGGCGCCGATAATTTCACCACGTGCAAGGCGGATGTCCAATTCCACCTGCCGCCCAACGTCCTTGGCTTTAATGTCTTCCTGCCGCTTAACAGATCCCTGTTCCGCACGACGTGCGTCGCGGCGGCCGCCATCGAAAACCGGAATCTTCAGCGTTGCGCCAACCGTGTGCGTCGCCGCCATGCCACCGGGGCTGATACCGATTCCACCGTAATCTCCAAACACACCGATTGATGGCATTCTTTCCGCGCGTATGGCCTGGTAGTTCAAGTTGGCATAGTTTGCTCGACGTTGTTGCGCAACCCAGTCGGCCCGATAAGTTTTTGCCGAAGCCATCGCCTCTTCCACTGAAATCAGATTGCTTGGAGCCAGCGTCAATTCATCGGTCAACGAATAAGCCACGGTGAAATCGATGCCGATTGCGCGGGTCAAATAGAGCTTCGATTCGTCGTGCCGCAATTCATCGATTTTCAATCGCTGCTGTTCGTTGGCCAATTGCACTTGCGCCCGAACCACTTCAATGCCAGTACCTGTGCCTGCTTCCTTTTGGTCTGATGCAAGCTTCACAAGCCGCTCTGCAAGTTGCACGTTGGCACGCGTTGCATCCATTGTGGCCTTGGTTCGCAGTGCTGCTAAATAGGCCTTGGCAACGGCATCTGCAACCTGATTGGAAGTGGACTCCCTCTCTGATTCAGCAATTTGCATGCCCGCCTTTGCGGCGTCAAATCTTTTCCATGCGCTAAAATCGAACACCGATTGCGAAAACGCTGCGCGCATATCAATGTTACTCAGCGGTCCCACCACCGTTGGCGAAACGTAGCCAGGGATCGGAATAGGAATATTAAAACCGAACGCTTTCAAATTTCGTGAAAAGTCCGTTTCTGTAATTGCTGCATCGACGTTGGGCAGCAAGGCACCCTTTGCGATATTCTTGCGTGCCATGGCAGCCAACGTCAGTTCGCGCCCCAACTGCATTCGGGCGTTGCCGTCGGGTGCAATTGCCAATTCGACAGCTTTCTTCATACTCAGCCCAAGAGGTTCTTGAGCGCATAACGGAATGGCCAGTAGTAGTAGGATCTTCTTCATGCTTCACTCAGGGGCGGTTAGGCCGGCTTTTAGAAACGGCAACATATGTTCAAAGGCCTGCTCTGGGCTGTTGGTGTCGATAAGGCCGTGCGACAGAGCAGACAAAATCAGACGGGCGTTCATGGTGTGTGCCAGGCAACCGACACAAAAATGAATTCGCCAAAACAGAACAGGCTCGGATAAGTGGGGTAGCGCGGCACGAACGGCAGCGACGAATCGGGCGGCAGTGCAAGCCATCTGTTCGTTAAAACCGCGTTCCACCAATTGGGCAGGTTCAGTGTACAGGCGGATCAGGAGCGAGCCAATGTTTACCGGGCTGCCTTCGTGTGGCGGATGAAACGCGGTTTCGAGCATGGGCAAGGCAAAGGCGCGTAAAATGCCGTGAAGATCTTTGGGATCGACGGCAATCGCAGCATCAAGCATTTGCAAGCGGCGTTCGTTCAAGGGCTTCAGCCGGCGGCCAAAGACGGCGTGGACCAGGGCTTCTTTTGAGCCGAAGTGATAGTTAACAGCGGCCAGATTGGCATTGGCGGCATCAGTGATCGCGCGCAGTGAGGTGGTAAAAATACCGTCCTGGGCGAAGAGTCGCTCTGCGGCGTCGAGGATTCGAGTTTTGGTTTCCTGGTTCATTCAAACGGTCGTTTAAAACAGTCGTTTGTATCAATGTACGGCCAACTTTTGATTTAGTCAACACTTAAGTGTAAATTTGCTGAACTCGAATTCTGAACCTGCAATGCGGAACGAAAGTTTTATAGGAATCGAGGCAACAAAGATCCGGTACGAAGTAGTCACCCAGGTACTTCCTTGCTGATTTAACTTTGACAGATGGTTTCCGTGGACTGCAGAGGCGGTTTTGTAAGCGATTGATTAGGCGGGAAATTGAGGTGGCATCGACCTGTGAATGTTAAAGTTTCCATCGGCGGTGCGGGGAGTGAACGGGGTTTAGTTGAATGGATTTGTTGGAGCACGGAATTGGAAAAAGGCAGCCCCAGCCGAATTGGCCTGAGCTGCCTTATCCAAGCGACTTATTCAACTAAGTTACTTCTGCACTTGAGCGTCATGCTTTTCTTTTGTAATATCCTTGCTGATCGCATTCTGCCGGCGGGTTGCAGCAACTTTCTGTTTCGGGGTTAGCGTTCCGCCGTTTGCGGCGCGCTGAACTGCCACTTTGTGGTTCAGTTTCGCTTCCTTGGTTTCCAGCTTCGCGGTTTCATTGGCAGTAAGCGAGCCATTGGCAACACCGTTTGCGATGCGCTTCTGCTGCACCTGCTTACGTTTCTCAATCGGGGCAACCTTTTTCACGGGTGCCGCGACAACCGGGGCAACTACTGTTGGCTGCGCGAACATTGTGCCGGCAGCGATGGTCAAAAGAATCATTGTGGTTTTCATATTGGTAAGCCTTCCTGGTAGTAGTAACCAAGAAATTCGCACAGAGTTGTACTTTTATGCTTGACCAATTAGGGGGATGAATAACATAGCGAATTTAGGGGATGGGTATTTACGTACCCATCCCCCGCAGATTTACATCTAATAGTCGCTCGTAACTGCACCTTGCGATGCTGACGACACCAACCGTACATATTTAGCGAACACACCGGTTTTGTACTTCAATGCCGGGGCGCTCCATGCAGCTTTCCGCACCGCCAGTTCGGCCTCATCCACTTCAAGCGTGATCAACCGATTTTCAATATCGATGGTGATCATGTCGCCTTCGTGCACCAATGCGATGGGTCCGCAGTCCTGAGCTTCCGGGGCAACGTGGCCGATCATGAATCCGCGTGTTGCACCGCTAAAGCGGCCATCGGTCATCAGCGCAACGGAATCGGACAAACCGGCACCGACGATGGCACCAGTGACGCCCAACATTTCACGCATACCCGGTCCGCCTTTCGGCCCTTCGTAACGAATCACCAAAATGTCGCCCGCAACAATCTTGCCGTGGGTTGCTGCCGCCATCGCATCCTCCTCGCGATTGAATACGCGAGCCGGACCACGATGCTGTTTCTTGTCGATGCCCGTCACCTTGAGCACGCTGCCTTCAGGGGCCAGGTTGCCCTTCAGGATGACAATGCCGCCGGTCTTCTTGATCGGATTGTCAAGCGAGTGAATCACCAGCTGGCCGGGCGTTTCATTCACGTTGGCCATCTCTTCGGCAAACGTTTTACCGGTGATGGTGCCGCAACTGCCATCAGCATAACCACCGTCCATCAGGCGCTTGGCAATAACCGGAATGCCTCCCGCTTTATCGACATCGACGGCGAAGTATTTGCCAGCTGGTTTGATATCAACCAACAGCGGCGTGCGGTTGCTGATGAACTGGAAGTCGTCGATATCCAGCTTCACATCGGCGTCCTTGGCCATAGCAAGAAGGTGCAGCACAGCGTTGGTGGAACCGCCCAGGGCATTGACCACGGCAATGGCGTTGAGCAACGAGTTACGGCTGAGGATGTCGCGAGGTCGGATGTTCTCGCGCACCAGGTTGAGCACGGCGACGCCCGAGGCGTAGGCGTAGTCGTCC
>JBBRJC010000529.1:0-3710 GCA_038220135.1 Bryobacterales bacterium
AGCGTCTACCTGCTTAGCCGCAGCTAGGTACTTCTTGCCTGGTTTTCTTGCCATAATTTATTTGGTCCAATCGGCAGGCCACACAACGCACTGCCTCCCAATTCTATTTGAAAGCTTAACACGGGCCATGTTGCCGGTGCAACATTGGCCCGCTTTCTTACTGCGCCAGGCGTAGAATTTCGCTCGCTACACGGGCAAACGCCTGGTTCAAATCGGTCGAATTCGGCGCAAACACATACAATCCAGGCGCCTTGGTGTTGTCAAACGTCGGACTCGCCAAATCGTTGGACATACGCTTCAGGAAATCCGCATCCACGCCGCCGGTGCTGCCCAAACCGATGGAATAGGTAACAACATTCAGCGTCGCATTGTTTCGCGCAATGGTTGCCGCATTCACCGCCGTGTTGTATCCAACATCTGACATATTGGAGGTGTCGTCTATACGCACCTTGCCGACATACGGACCAGACGATATTGTATTTACGGCTTTGTATCCGGTTGTCGCGGCGCCATGCGTATCCGTGTTGGGGATGTAGGCTAGATCGCGACGATACGGATAATCACTGGTGGCATCGTTCAGTGTGCAGCCACTAAATCCAGAACTGTAGTAATTCCCAGTGTCTGGATCGAACGGAAACTTACTTCCGTCGCCGGCAATCGCCATCCGTTTGGGTGCAAAGGTCCCCCATCCTGATTGCCATGTATTGCTAACTGTATTGTATGTTTTGCCATTGTCATCGGTGCATTTAGATTTACTGATCGTGCAACTAGTGGATGCATTACAAGAACCGTTGGTATAGCCATAGCGAGTGTCGCTCGAAGTCTTAATCGGAAAATCGGCCGTAAACGCTGTCGGATTTCCGTCGGTAAAGAACACAATCAGGTTCAACGCCAAAGGTTCGTTAATGGTCACCAGTTGATCGTAAGCCTTTTCAAACGCATAGCTGGAATTGGTATATCCGCCGCAAGTCACTTCGTCAATTTTATTCGCCAAAGCGTTATTAGCCTTAAAGTTATTCCCCGGAGCATACGTCATAGTCGCGCCACTGCTGAATGTAATCAAACCCAATGTATCTCGCCCATTCATAAACATGGCTACAAAGGCTTTGCTGGCAGTGATCATATCTGCGCAAGGCTGCCCACCCATCGACCCTGAGCGATCCAGCACCAACATCACGTTCACATCGCGCCTGGAAGCCTTACCCGATGCGCCAGCCAAATTGAAACTCTGCCCCATGTAACGCATGAAATACAGCGGAGCACTCCCGGTTGCACTGGTTGACACCGTCAACGTGCTCAAATTGGTTTGGGCTACCGTGATCGAAGGGGTTACACCTGTAGTCCCCATCGTGCCCGCTGGAAAATTGGCGAGGAAGAATGCCTGGCCCCGGGCAATCGCGTTCGCCGTTTGCTCAGACAAAGTCAATCCAAGATTTAGATTACGCGCCGTCGCCAGTGCCGCAGCATCGCAGGCAGCGGACATGCGCGCACGGATCATCCACAATACCCCCGCATCCACGGAAAGGCCGATGATGGGAATTGTGAACACAAGCATCAGCGCCGAAACCATCAAGGCCATTCCTTTTTCGCGATTTTCCCGGTGCCTAGATATCAGCCTTTCAGAATTGGGCATAGATCCTCCCTCCAAGGGTTTTATGTATAACTTTCCGTATTGAGCTTATCGGCAACTGCGAGGAAGTTAAATAGGGGGAATGACCGGCTGCACCTGAGGGACCTACTGAGTTCCCGCCATTACCCGGTACGGGAGGGTACCCATTACCCAGTACATTTTGTTGATAATACTATAGATCCGGGATATTGGCTTGGTTTTGCTGAAAGTTCGCCTTTCAAAGTGCTAGGGTAATTTTGTCGAAGTCGTGGGTACCGGCCTTAGGCGATGAATTGGCGAAGATAGTTATAAGAAGTGCGCAATGCCGCCTTTCGCCCTTCCAGCGTCCCTTCATAGGCACGGTCTTCCACTTCCACGCAAACCGATCCGTTGTAGCCGGCATCATTTAAAGAAGCGAAGAATTGCCCCCAGCTTACATCGCCCATTCCTGGAAGCTTCGGCGTGTGATAAAGGTTAGGATGCGCAAGAATACCCACTTCATCCCGCCTCGCAATGTCCACCCGGGCATCTTTGGCATGAATATGGAACAACTTCGGAGCAAACTCCTTCAAGGCCTTCGAAATATCCATCTGCTGCCAGACAAAATGCGAAGGATCGAAATTTAGACCGAAGTTATCGCTTGGAATGTCGCTGAACATACGCCGCCAAATAGCAGGTGAGGTGGCAAGATTTTTCCCTCCCGGCCATTCGTCCTTGGTGAATGACATGGGGCAGTTTTCGATGCCCACTTTAACACCCTGGGCCTCAGCATGAGCAATAATTGGCCGCCAGGTTTCCAGAAATCGCGGCCAATTGGCGTCCACCGATAACGTATGGTCCCGGCCGACAAAGGTGTTCATCACCGCAAGCCCAAGCATTCTTGCAGCAGTGATCACGCGTTTAATCTGTTCCACAGCTACCGCAGCTTCAGCCGAATCAGCAGTTAAGGGATTTGGATAGTAGCCCAGACCGCTGATTGAAACGCCTGTGGCGGCCAGTGATTCGTGCACCCGCGCAGCATCGTCAGCAGTAAAATCGGTAACGTCGATATGGGTGATCCCGGCATAGCGCCGGGCAGCGTTGCCCTTGGGCCAGCACATCACTTCCACGCAGTTATAGCCAATTTCAGCCGCAAGCGTTGCCACTTCTTTCAATTGCAGTTCAGGCAATATTGCAGTGACAAATCCCAATTTCATCATGAAACCCTCTTCAGCGCAGTCCACTTCACACTTATATTATTTTTACACTTTCCGGAATGATTCGCGTTCGTCTTCAGAATTTCCACATAAATGTCCAGGTCTGCTATTCTAGTAGATTGGTAGAGGGTCTGCTTCCCGCAGCAGTGCCGTCTTAATTTAACAAAGATTGGGGGTGAATTTCCATTGGCTGAAGTAATGATACAAGACGGCGAAACGCTAGAAAGCGCTTTGCGCCGTTTTAAACGCAAGGTCCAGCAGGAAGATATTATTAAGGAAATCAAAAGACACTCCTTTTATCTGAAACCGGGCGAAAAGCGTAGAACCAAGGAAGCCCTCGCGCGCAAGCGCAATCGCAAAAAGCGTAGCAAGGATGTCGAATAGACTCCTCGTTTTGTAGTTAACCCCATGGGCGCCGAGTAACCACTCTGGCGCCCTTTCAATTTTTTCAGGAGCCGGAATGAAGTGGTTTCTGTTGTTATTTGCTTTCGGCTTGTGTGGACTGGCCTATTGGTGGAGCGGCAGTGAAATCCGCGAAGACCTCGCCGTCCGGCAAGCGCACAAAAAGCTGGAGCAAGCCGTTGCCGCGGCACCAGCCGCCGTTTTACAGCAATGGCTGGATCACGAAAATCCCGAAACACGCCGGCTGGCAGCAATCCGCCTGGCGGCGAAAAACGACGCCTCGGCGCAGCGGGTATTAATAGCCTCGCTCTATCCAGTGGTGCTGTTCAGCGCCGAATCGGGTAAGGCCGAATGGTTGACCGGCCCCGGGGTGACGGTAAATCAGGGGCGCATTTTAGCTAGGGTGAATGGTCACGATGTAGTCAGCCCAATCCCCGGAATCCTACGAAAAGTTTACGAACCCACAGGCAACGAGGTAAGGTCCGGCCAGCGCCTTGCCGACG
>JBBRJC010000530.1:0-3706 GCA_038220135.1 Bryobacterales bacterium
AGAAGCTCCAAACTACCAGATGGAGTAACGTCGGCCAAAAATTAGATATGATAGCGGGGCAATGAAACTATTTGCCCCGTTTCTTATTTTGGCGCTCACACTGAGCGCAGCCACTGGCGAAGACGAAATCAAGAGTGCCGAAAAAGCCTGGATTGCCGCGGTGAAGTCGCGCAATGTTGCTGAGCTGGAAAAGCTCTTCACCCCGGAGTTGATCTACGGACATGCCTCAGGCGCGATTGAAACCAAGCAGAAATATCTCGACCGTTTGAAGTCAGGCAAGCAGCGTTACGATTCGATGGAAATCGAGAGCATGAAGATCGTCATGTACGGCACCACCGCCGTAGCCCATTGCGTAGCGCGTTTCACTGGCGTCAATGATTCCGGGCCTTTCAACGACCACTTGATGCTGCTGCACACTTGGGTTAAACAAAAAGGAGCGTGGCAGTTGGCTGCACACCAGACGGCAAAGCTCCCATAATTGCTAACGCTTGATGCCTGGGTAATTGAGCAGATAAGCGCGCCGTTTTTCGACGAAGCTTTTCAGACTCAAACGTGGGGGGCCGGTTGGACCATTGCCTGGCTCCACGCCATCTTCCGTGACTGATTTCTTGAAGGCATTGGTGGACATCAGCTTCCGTGAGTCGAGCGCGATATCTGCTGCAATTACGCTTTGGAAATCACTTGCAATTGGACCGATTTTATTCCAATCCAGCCACTTTTCCGTGATGTCGCGCATGTAGCCTAAATAGCGTTCACGAAGGGCGGGTACCCCCAGAAGGCGCGTCAGTAGGGCCTTTTCTGGATCGCTAGCGCCCTTGAACGGGTCTAGGTCAATACCATCCCCGCTAGATTCCTCGCCACGGCGGCCGCCTTCCATTTCCCTCATAGTTTCGTTGGCGTCCCATGGAATAGTATGGAACTTGCCGCTTGCGTCAACATACAGGCTGTAGTCGCTGGCACGGGTCCAAAAGCCGTCAGTATTGATCAGCGTCTTATCCAAAGCGAGAAATTTTAAGGCCCCATCTATATCCAGAATCGGTGCAAGCGCTTTTTCTAACTTATCTGGCTGAGTCTGATTCAGTACCTTGCAAAGGTTGATCAATTGCGCCCATGACTTTTCAGTGTCTTTGGTTTTAATCGTGTAGATCGATTTATAAGCCGCAATATCTTCACCCAGATAAGCCAGTCCACCGCGGCCACGAGGGCTGCCTGCAACCTTCCATCGTGCGCCCTTACCTGCGCCAAACCATTCAGCAGTCAGGTCTGAATTGATCTGCTGTGTATTTACGTAAATGCCCCCAAGGCTCTGGAAGAACCTATCGCGGCAATAAGAGTGGAGCGAGGCCATACTGGCGTGGCATTCGCGATGAGCGCGGGCGCGTGATGATTATGATGACCTTTAACAATGACCTGGGCGATTCCTGGCAGCTTGCCGACAACCCGGGGTATCCAGAAAAATATTCGTCGTTGGGCATTAGGCTGGGCGTTAATTTTGTTGTCTACACGATGACTCATTAACAACGAGGCTCTAACACTGGTGCGATCATTATAGAAGTGAGTTTTCTAGAAGAGCTTTCCGAACTGCTGCCTGCCGATCTGCCCAATCGTGACAAGTGCATTGAAATATCCGCCCGCCACTTGGATCTGATTGTTGAGGCGAATAAATATTTCAACCTGACACGCATCGTGAATCCGCGAGAAGCGGCCATCAAGCATGTGGTGGATAGCGTTTTGCCGTGGCGCCTTTTCGCCGAAGCCAAGCATGTGGTGGATGCTGGGACCGGTGCTGGCTACCCGGGCATTCCGCTGGCTGTGGTGCTTCCTGATGTGCGCTTCACGCTACTGGAATCGACGCAGAAGAAGGCGCGATTTGTGGAGACGGCGATTGAATCGTTGGGTTTGAAGAATGTCGAGGTTTTCCCGGAGCGAGCTGAAGATTGGTTGGTGAACAATACTGCCGGAGTGGTGACAGCCAGGGCAGTGGCACCGTTGCACAAGGCGGCAACGCTGTTTGCATCATCGGTTGGACGTGGGGTGCGAGTGCTGCTATACAAAGGGCCGGATGCGGAAGTAGAGATGGAGGAAGCGGCCCAGGAGTCGAAGAAGCGTAAGGTGCAAATGACAATTCTGGAGCGCTACGAACTGCCAGATGGATTGGGGACGCGGACGATTGTGGAGATTGGGAAGTAGGACAACAAAGGCGGCTACCCCTGCGCCATCGCCGAAGCCCTATACTCTTTTTCAATCTCACTTTTCGGAATCAGCCGCCGCAAAAGTGGAGCAGTAATGTACGTCGTAACCACCGCCATGATCACCAGCATGAAGAATACGTTCTTCGGAATAATGCCCAGGTCGTAACCCAGGTTGATCACAATCAGCTCCATCAATCCGCGCGTATTCATCATCACGCCAATAATGGAAGACTCCCGCCACGGCACGCCATTCATCCGAGCGGCGAGTGCGCATCCGCCAAACTTGCCCGCAGTTGCCGTCACCAAAACCAGCCCACACAGCAGCCACAAATCCGCGCCAGTCATTGAGCCGATTTCTGTTCGTAGCCCTGTATAAGTGAAAAATACCGGAAGGAAAAATACAGTCACAAAATCGTTCAAGCGGCGTCGTACGGCTTCCACAAATTCATGCTGATCGTAAAGAATAGAGCCCAGGAAAAATGCGCCGAAAATCGAAAAGATGCCGATCAGACTGGTGCAAATTGCGCAAAGGAAAATCAGGATCAGCAAAGCCGCCAATGAATTCAGCGTCAGATCGCCATCCGATTTCCGCAGTGCCGCCTGACTCCATTTGATCACCAATGGACGAACCATGAAGATCATCACGATTGCAAACAAGGCAACTTCGCCCACCATCATCGTGAGCTTCGTAACGTCGAACGTGGACCGCACAATTGCTGTCAGGAAAGCGACGATGATCCACCCAATCGCATCTTCAATTGCGGCCGCCGATATGGTCAACGATCCGATCCGCGTTCGGTTAATGTTGAACTCGATCATGATCCGGCCCAGTGTTGGTATCGCAGTAATCGACATAGCCGCAGCAATGAACAAAGCGAAATTGTATGGATTGCCGCTCAACGAAAGCCTCGGATGCATGAACAAGCCCAAGGCAAAGCCCAATCCGAAAGGCAGCAAAATGCCAGCAACCGCAATCGACATCGCAGTGCGCCGGTTATCCCCAAGATGGCTGAAATCAAATTCCAGACCGATCAGGAACATCAGCAACACCAAACCAAGCTGACTCATCACGCTGAAGATGGAGCTTACCGAAGGGTCGAAAATCTGGTGAAACAATCCAGGGAACATGCCGCCGAATAGCGACGGTCCCAACACCAGACCGGCCGCGATTTCGCCACACACTTGCGGCTGGCCAAATTTGCGGAAGAGCGCTCCAAACAGGCGCGAAGCCGCAATAATCACAATCAATTGAATGATGACAGTGAGCAATAAATGTTCAACATTGGCGCTAACTGGAGAGCTCATCCGGCTAAACCTTCACCCATCTCCGTGCTTTCATTTCAAAGCGTGGCAGACTGCCGGCAGGCACAATAACAACGGGAATGCGCAGAGCCAAAGCATCGCGCAATGCAGCTTCAATTCGTTGCGGCAAGTCCGAATCGCCTTCATTCTCCGGCTCAATTTCCAAACGAAGCTCAGTCAGCGCGCGGTCCGATAGAATCTGCACACGATAC
>JBBRJC010000531.1:0-3705 GCA_038220135.1 Bryobacterales bacterium
CAGATTGTTCAAATTCGGAATTCAGGATAAACGGCAGTTGGACTTATTAATCGGGTCCAAAACGGTTGATGTCATTGCTTCTTTCCACTCTCCGCGGCTAACCCGTTGGGCTAAGTGATTCCTTTGGAAATGCTGGCGGCCAAAGGCGTTCCCTATTTAGAGCTTGTCCCGTATGCCGGTATTTTCAAGAGACTATTCCGCGCGAAAATTATCGCGTTAAAACGAAGCACTTAAGTCGGGCCAAGTTGCCGCCTCCTGGCCTGGAATGCGAGAATCTCGCCTAATGGTTTAAGTTCACGAAACATCAAAATGAAGCGTTTGGGCCATCTTGGGGCAATAAGGCCATCTATGATGGATTGGGAAATTGCGTTGTACCATGTATTTATTGGCGCTTTTTAGCTATAGGACGCGCTCTATTTAGCGGTTATCCAACTGCGGTTTCCAGGTTGCAGAATTACCAGACGTGCCAAGCTATAACATTCGGCTGGGCAGGTGTGTTGCCAATGATTCTGGAATGCAAAACCAATTGTAGATTCTGGTTCTCCCAACCTGGCGGCAAAGTACGCAATATTGCACCAAGTTGTTCGGGATCGGCAACCAGCCTGCCGGCCGCTTCAGTTCCATATTGCTTCAAGCCTGCAACGACAATCTGCAGGCCGCCTGCGAGCGGAGTTTTCACGCGGCATACCAGGAAATAATCTTCTGCAGTTGACCCATCCTGCTTCGATGGAATCGCCCACTGGTGCGGACTGCTTTGCCCTGCCGGCGTCTGCGTATCAGCAATAACCGTGCTGCGTTCCCCCGATTTTGCAAACTGAAATCTCCAACTATTTTGAAGCTCCATAGTCCAGCGATTGGTGATCGCACCGATGAGAAAAGTTTGCGTATTGCGCAGATCTGAAAACTCAACGGCGCTCGCCAACCGGACCCTGACTTCTTTTTCCCGGCGCATGAGCATGGTGGAGACTTCATTGGTGGCCACAAGATCACCAAATCCAACATATTGATTTTGGACCGGAATAATATCTGAGCCGTTCAGCAGTTCAGGCGGCACCTGAATAGGCCGTTGCAATGGAATTTGCTGAGGAGGGAGCCTTTTGTCGCTCAAAATGTGGGCGCGCCAGGAGGCATGATAAACCAGAGGATTTCCCACCGCAACCAGCATTGGTTCATTCGATTGCAATACCGGCGCCCAAAATTGATTGAATGCTTTTTTGTTGGCAGTAGCCGGCGATGCTGCATACATCCATCCGATCATGGAGGCACAAACAACCACAACCGCGGCAGCAATGGCCCAAAGTTTGAAACGGCTCCGGTCACTTTTGATAAAGATAGGAATTGGCGCAACCACTGGGGCAGCAGCAGCTTCCACTGGAACGGTTTCCATATGGACAAGGACGTAACGAAATTCAGGCAGATAGGAGCCCAGAGGAAGTTCAATAACCACAGGAGCGGCGGCACCACCTGAGGTTACATAAAATTGGGCCAACCGCTTGCGCACTTCCCTGGCACCGACACGAACAATGGTATCGTCGCCCATATCGGATTGCGGCTGGCGGCCAAAAACTTCCACCGCTATACTGCGTTCCTTCAGGCTTCCCAGTTCACCAGCCAAAGCTTTCACGCAAACATATTCCAGAAATTGCTGGCATCGCTTACTGCCGTGAAAAGATGGACTGGACAAAATAGCCCGCAGTTGGGTTTGGATGTCCTCAGCAGTTGGATGAAGCGGTGGTAGGCTTGCCGTTGAATCGTGAGTATGAGCCGCCAAATTCGCCATTGGTGAATTTGATTGTCCTCCTTTTGAAATCCGAATGCAATAATGCAAAGGTCAATATTAACAAGCTGTTACACCCGTGAATCACCCGTGTATTGGCATTGTTCAAAGTGGCACCTCACGAAATAATTCGCCTGCAAAAGCAGCCTGCCTTATACCACTATTAATTTTCGCGATATAATAGACGGATGTTGACGCCTACTGACAAGATCTGGTTTAACGGAAAACTCATAGATTGGGACGACGCCAAGATCCACGTTTTGAGTCACGTGGTAAGTTATGGCAGTGCCGTATTTGAAGGGATTCGTGCCTACGAAACCCCGAAGGGCACCCAAGTGTTCCGCCTTCGCGAGCACATGCGCCGTCTTCTCGACTCGGCAAAGATTTATCGCATGGATGCAGTCCCCTTTACGGTTGACGATCTATGCAAAGCTGCTCTGGAACTTGTAAGCGTCAACAAGCTCGATAGCTGCTACATTCGTCCGATTCTTCTTCGCGGATATGGCGAAGTGGGCGTGTTGCCCTTGAATAACCCTATCGACATTTACCTGGCTTGTTGGAGCTGGGGCAAATATCTGGGCGAGGAAGCATTGGCCCAGGGTGTCGACGTTTGCATTTCTTCGTGGACGCGCATTGCGCCCAACACATTGCCTGCCATGTCGAAGGCTGCGGCGAACTACATGAACTCGCAACTGATCCGCATGGAAGCGCATTTCAACGGTTATGCGGAAGGGATTGGTCTTGACGCATCGGGATATATCAGTGAAGGTTCCGGCGAGAACATTTTCGTAATCCGCGACGGCAAAATTCACACGCCACCGCTGGGTGCGAGTGTGTTGCCCGGTATTACGCGCGACACCGTGCTGACGCTGGCACGGCGTAAAAATCTTCCGATTGTGGAAACTCTGATTCCGCGCGAAATGCTGTACATTGCCGACGAAGTATTCTTCACAGGTACGGCGGCGGAAGTAACGCCAATCCGTAGCGTGGATAAAATCAAGGTTGGCTGTGGCGCACGTGGACCGATTACTGAAGTGCTGCAGAAAGAATTCTTTGACGTCGTCAACGGCGTTCAGGCCGATACCGAGGGCTGGCTTACGCCTGTCCCCGCACCCGTAGCTGTTTAGTTGTGAGTGGGGCAGCAATGCCCCACTTTGCTAAATATGGGATTTGAACGAGGAATCAGGACAGGCTTTAACAAAGTCGCCCTGCATTCGCGTTTTTCCTACGCAAGTTACGGATATTCTCAAACTTTCTCGCTAATGACACGAGTTTGGGAAAACCCTGGAAGATTATCCATTTGTGGAGCGGGGATTGGGACACTCTACAAACTTCGTGGCATTCTCCCGCTTTGGCGGCTTCTCTTGCCTTATCAGCGTTTATCAGGGTTCATCGATTGCCATAGATTTCCTATTTACGGGGAAGGCAAAATGTATGGCCGCCGATAAACGCAGATGAACGCTGAGAAACAAAGCTTAAACATTCCATCTCAGGGACACCCTACTAACTTCGCGGCAATCTCCATCTGTAGCGACTTTTCTTGCACTTATCCGCGTTTATCAGCGTTCATCGGCGGCCATAACTTTCCCTCTTGACGGGTGAGCCAAAATATCACGGGGCGTGGAATGCGTGCAGGTCAGTTCTGGATGTTGACCTCCCCTTTCGCCAGCGATCAAACAATCTGGAAATACGCCATGTTGATGAATCTCATTATCAGCAGAAAAACGAAGACTTTTTACATATCTGATTGACTTATGAACCCAGCCGTAAAGGGGCAGTTCCCTGCCCCCGCAACTTATTTCCCCGCCGCATCAGCATTCGCCCTCGACAGCAGCGCCTTCATGTATCCCACCGTATAAGCAATCGGTGTCCGCGTCCCGCCAACCATCTGTGGATAGTGATCGCCAATCACGCAACCGTCGTAATCC
>JBBRJC010000532.1:0-3693 GCA_038220135.1 Bryobacterales bacterium
CGGCCCCGCATATACGGGTCAACCGATAGCCAAAGCGTCTGCAAAAGCAACTGGCCTTCACCGATAGAAGGAACGGAGGTGCTGATCATTTCAAAATCGGAAGGCTGCGGAAAGCCAACTGGACGAGCGCGAAGAACAATCTGCCGGTTCACAAGGGACATGCCGACATCTTATCCTGAGAAGTACCCGCTATGCCAACCAAATCAACAGTGGAAGAAATCCGAGATCGCTTCGACAACGACGTCGAACGCTTCTCGAACCTGGAAACAGCACAGTCAGCAACCGTCGACGCCCCACTTGCTCTTGACCTCATCACAGAGACCGCAGCGCGCGTAACACCTGCGGCAACTCATTTGCTCGACATCGGCTGCGGTGCCGGCAACTTCTCCCTCAAGCTCCGCCAATATCTGGCGCAAATCGCCGTAACTCTGGTTGACCTCAGTGAGCCGATGCTGACCCGTGCCACCGAACGCCTAAGCCACGGCACAACAGCAATTCAAGGCGATATCCGCG
Source organism: Bryobacterales bacterium (assembly GCA_038220135.1). Taxonomy (GTDB): domain Bacteria; phylum Acidobacteriota; class Terriglobia; order Bryobacterales; family Bryobacteraceae; genus JANXSF01. Next base: position 514 of record JBBRJC010000532.1, read on the forward strand.
AAATCAACCTAAAACCAGAATCACTTGATATTGTTTTAGCCGCCGCCGTACTCCATCACCTGCGCACAGAAGCAGAATGGGAAGCAGTATTTAGCAAAATCTATTCCGCGCTGCGCCCGGGCGGTGGCTTCTGGATTTTCGACATGGTGGAACATGAACTACCAGCCGCCCAATCGTTGATGTGGCGCCGCTACGGCGAGTACCTGACCGCCTTCAAAGGCGAAGCCTATCGAGATCACGTCTGGGCCTATATCGAGAAGGAAGATACGCCCAGCTCAATGATTTTCCAACTCGACATGTTGCGTCGCGTAGGATTCAGCCGCATCGAAGTGCTGCACAAGAATTCCTGCTTTGCAGCCTTCGGCGCTGTGAAACTATAGTGAGGAAGGGGTGGCCTAAGCCATCCCTTTCACTTTCCACCCATCCCGATATTTCCGCTTCAGATGCTGATTAGCATCCTTCATATTCTTAAATTTCAACTTCGTCGAATCCCATTCCAGTGTCTTATTCGGGAAACGCGTCGCCAGACTGCCAAGCAGTACAGTCTCAGTCAGTGGCCCGGAATAATCGAACGACGTGGAAGTCTTACCCTTCCCCAGCACCGCATCCACAAACTGGAAATAATGATTGTTCGCCTGAATTTCCGGTCGCTTGAAATCAGCAAAATCAACCTTCGGAAATAGCAAGGGCATCGCCACGTGCGGCAGCAACATCACGCCCTTCGTGCCAATCGCGATCGACCCTTGCTCCGGCAACTTCGTCCCTTCAATCAGCGCCTGCACAGCCATCGGTGGACGTTCGTCCCCGTCATACCAAGTCACGTTCACTGTCTTACCTTCAGTGAACTGCGTCCCCGGAAACGTGTACTTCACAATTGCATTGATCGCCCAATTCGTTTCGTTCGGCGCAGGGCCTTCAGCCCGCACAGTCAACGGCGCAGTCAGCGCCAGCGCACCAAACACGGGGTCATAAATGTGGCAACCCATGTCGCCAAACGTCCCCGTGCCAAACTCCAGACGCTTCCGCCAATTCACCAGATGACAGTAATCTTTGATGTACGGAAATGGTTGCGCAACGCCAATCCAGCCGTCCCAATTCAAAGTATCCGGAATCGGATCAGTGGTCGTCGGCCGTGGGTCCATATCGCCCCACTTTTTATTGCTCCACGTATGCACTTCTTTGATCTTGCCAATCGCACCAGACTGCACAATCTGCACCGCCGTCTGATACATCGCCGAAGAGTGCACCTGAATGCCCATCTGCGTCACAAGCTTCTTAGACCGTGCATAGTTCGTCAACATGCGCGCCTCATGCACGCGCGAAGCAAGTGGCTTCTGGCAATACACATGCAGCCCACGGCGCATTGAACTCATCGCCTGCGGCGCGTGCATGTGGTCGGGCGTAGCCACACAAACCGCATCCAGATTCTTGTGCTCTTTGTCCAACATCTCGCGCCAGTTCTGGTAATGCTTCGCTTGCGGATATTTTTTCTTCACATCGCCGGTACGCGAAGTATCAATCTCAGCCACCGAAACCAGATCAACCGACTTATGCTCCGACAATGGATCCAGCGTAAACCATGCCATGTTCGACGCACCGAACGAGGCCAAACGAACGCGCCCGCTAGGCGGAGCAGAAATCAGATTCTTGATAAAAAACGGAGCGGCAATTGCCGCGCGGCGTGTGATGTCCATGTTGCTTACCAGCATACTACGCAAGCTCAAATAACCCGGCCGCACCTTGTCCGCCGCCAATGCACATCGTCACCACACCATAGCGCGCCTTGCGCCGTTGCATCTCATTTGCGAGCGTTCCAACCAGTCGCGAACCAGTCATACCAAACGGATGACCAATCGAAATCGACCCGCCATTCACATTCAATCGCTCCATCGGAATCCCCAACCGGTCACGCGAATAAATCACCTGCACAGCAAATGCTTCGTTCAATTCCCAAAGGTCGATATCATTCGCCGAAAGCCCAAAACGCCCCAACAATTTCGGCACCGCAAAAACGGGCCCAATCCCCATTTCATCCGGCTCACATCCTGCCACACTAAAGCCCTTGAAAAGCAGCTTATAAGGAATCCCCAAAGCATCCGCCCGCTCGCGAGACATCACAAGCGTTGCCGAAGCGCCATCGGAAAGCTGCGATGAATTTCCCGCCGTAACAGATCCTTCTCCGCTAGTCTGATCAAAGTGCGGCTTCAAACCACCAAGCCCTTCAATCGTCGTCTCTGGCCGGTTGCATTCATCCTTCACAACCCCACCAAGCCCTACAATTTCGCCATCAAAAAAACCCTCGCGTTGCGCCCGCGCGGTCCGCTGCTGACTCGCTAAAGAATATTCGTCTTGTGCCAACCGGCTCACGCCATAGCGTTTAGCAACAACCTCCGCCGTATCGCCCATCGCCATATACAGCGCCGGTTTCTGCTCCAGCACTTTCGGATTCGGAGCCTCATCACGCAGCATCAGCGAAATGCTTTCCACACCGCCACCAATCGCTGCGGTCACACCTTCGTGCATCACTTCATGCGCCGCCATCGCGATCGATTGCAAACCCGATGAACAAAAACGATTCACCGTAGTTCCGGCAACCGTCGTCGGCAATCCAGCCAAAATCGCCGCAATGCGCCCAATGTTGTAGCCAGCGGTGCCATGCGGCTGGCCGCAGCCAAGAATCACATCATTCACCTCAGCCAGATCCAACTGCGGCACGCGCTTCAATAATTCACGAATCGCATGAGCCGCCAAATCATCGGGCCGCGTTTCTTTAAAAGATCCACGGAACGACTTCGCTAGTGGCGTGCGAACACTATCAACAATCACTGCATCAGGCATAAACTATTCACGCTCCTTGGCCCACTGGCCGAATGTCTTGCCTGCTTTTGCAAGCTCAGCCAACAACGGTGCAGGCTCCCACAACTCGCCATGCTGCGCTTGAAATTCGCAGATCCGCGCGTACACTTTATCCAGGCCAATCGTGTCCACATAAAACATCGGCCCACCGCGATAAGCAGGGAACCCATAGCCAGTCAAATAGATAATGTCGATGTCCACCGGGCGCAGTGCAATGCCCTCTTCCAGAATCCGCGCCCCTTCATTTGCCAACGCATAAATCGTACGTTCAACAATCTCTTCCTTCGAAATCTCGCGCCGCACAATCCCCGCACCAGCCGTCAA
>JBBRJC010000533.1:0-3670 GCA_038220135.1 Bryobacterales bacterium
AAGCGTTCGTCGATCAGTTCTTGCTCGCGCTCGCCATCGTGCGCGGCTTGGTCCGCGTCCAGCATTAATTTCAGCGGACGATAGACATAATGTGGCATGATAGCTATCTCCAGTACGATGACGGCTAAGACGTAGATTACCGCCAAAACGACGATCAGGTGGATGGAAGCCCGCTGGCCCAAATCGGGATAGAGCACGAAATAGATGGCTCCGGAGAGCACCAGGAAGAAGAGGTTGTGCAAAACCATCAATTTTGGACGCACCTTCAGATTCCCGAAGAGCTTCCAGGCAGACTTTGCACTCTTTTCTCTGGGATTGTCATCCATATAATTGCGGTTTAACCAGAAATTTTATTATCATGAAGTAGTATGTGCGGCTGGGCTAGCAAAATAGATTACGGCGAACACGCCAGAGACGGTCTGATTTACACTTTTGCGGGACTAAATATTCAATGGCTGCGATCTTTGCGAAGTCAGCTTATTTCGTACTAAAAATCGGGGGCGCTGTCTCTCTGCTAGCGTCGCTGGTCGGTGTAGGGCTTTACGCATACGTTTCCTATCCCCGAAATATCGAAGTGGGCTACTCCCCGGTCCAACCGGTCCCCTACAGCCACAAGCTGCATGCCGGGAATATGGGGATGGACTGTTACTATTGCCACAACACGGTTTACCGGGCTGCGTACGCGGCAGTTCCCGCCACCGAGACGTGCATGAACTGCCACGTGCGGGTGAAGCCGCAAAGTCCTTTGCTTCAGAAGGTAAGAGACAGTTACGCTTCCGGTGAGCCGGTGGAATGGGTGAAAATTCACAAACTGCCTAGCTACGTGTACTTTAACCATTCCTCGCACATCACCGCCGGGGTTAGCTGTGTCAGTTGCCACGGCCGGATCGACCAGATGGTGGAAGTGGTGCAGAAGCAACCGTTGAACATGGGCTGGTGCCTGGAATGCCACCGCAACCCCGCGCCGTATATCCGTCCCGTGGAATACGTCACAAAACTTGATTGGAAACCCGAGGGAGATCCGGCGGTGCTTGGTCGCAAGCTGATCGCGGAAAAACGTATCGCTCCTCCGGTAAATTGTTCGGGGTGCCATCGATGATTCAGATTCAGAACGCTCTCCAGGGCAAGAAGTATTGGCGCAGCCTGGATGAACTGGCCAACACGCAGGAATTTCAGGATTTCGTTCACCGGGAGTTCCCAGAGGGCGCCCCGGAGATGCTGGAAGCCACGTCCCGGCGTACGCTTCTTAAATTGATGGGCGCATCCTTCGGGCTGGCTGGACTAGCTGCATGCCGCCGTCCGGTGGAGCATATCCTTCCCAACTCGAAGGGAATCGAAAACTACATCCCAGGCAAAGCGTATTTCTATTCAACAGCTTATACCCATGCCGGTTATGCGTCGGGCTTGCTGGTGGAAACTCACGATGGGCGGCCTACCAAAATTGAGGGCAATCCGGAGCACCCCTTTAGCCTAGGCGCGGCAAGCGCGTTTTCGCAGGGATCCATTCTTGATTTGTACGATCCGGACCGCTCCTACACGGTTACGCGGGACGGCAAGGCGAGCGATTGGAAAGAGTTTACGGCTGCCGTTGGCCAGCAATTCAATCCTGCGAAGGTGGGGGATGGTGCTCAACTTCGATTCCTGAGCGAGCGCATCACTTCGCCTTCGCTGGCTTCGTTGAAAGCGGCGGCGCTGCAGAAGTACCCCAAGGCGAAGTGGGTGGAGTACGACCCGATCTTCAACGAGAATTTGCTGATCGCGTCACAGGCAGCCTTTGGGCAGACGTTGGAACCGCAATACCACTTTGACAAAGCCGACGTGGTGGTATCTCTTGACCACGACTTCCTGAGCTTGGACTCCTCCACCATTCTGCCGGTGAAGCAGTATTCGAAGAAGCGGCGCGTGGCTGGCGAAGAAGATAAGATGAACCGGCTCTATGTGGTAGAGAGCCAGTATTCGATCACGGGCGCTAATGCCGACCACCGGATCCGGATGCGTTCGGCCGATATCCCCGGCTTTGCGCAAGCTATTCTTGGCCAAGTTGGCGGTTTGACAGGGATTACCCCCAGCGGGACCTCGACGCGCTGGCTGCAGGCGATGGTGAGAGATCTGCAGGCAAACAAAGGCAAATGCCTGGTTTTAGCCGGACCGCGGCAGGATGTGGCCACACAGGTGGCAGCCTTCCTAATCAATGAAGCTTTGGGTAATGTAGGTGAAACGGTTACCTATGTAGAAACGCGCCACAAGCCCGCGCTGGAAGATTTGGGTTCGCTGGCGAAAGAGATGGCTAACGGCCAAGTGAGCTCGCTGGTGATTCTGGGCGGCAACCCGGTTTACAGCGCCCCGGTTGATCTGCAATTCGAGGCTAATCTGAAAAAGGTTGCGTTTTCGATTCATCTGGGTTCGCACGAGAACGAAACCACCGCTGTCTCAAAGTGGCACATTCCCCAGGCGCATTACCTGGAATCGTGGGGCGATGCCATGGCACCCGACGGAACGGCGTCCGTGCAGCAGCCCATGATCGAGCCGCTGCATGGCGGTAAAACCTCCTCTGAACTGGTGGCCATGCTGCTGCAAAATAAGGAGCTGACCGATTACGACATCGTTCGCAAGTATTGGAATCTGACTGATCCAAAATGGCGGCAGGCGCTGCATGACGGCGTGATCGATGCCCCGAAGAGTCCGGAAGCGAAAGCTGTCGTGAACAGGGCAGCGGTGGCACAGTATCTGAAAACCACCGCGCCAGCCTCAGGGATTGAGGTGGTTTTTACCCCCAGCTACTCGGTTTACGACGGCCGCTACGCCAACACCGGCTGGCTGCAGGAAACGCCTGACCCTATCACGAAACTCGTCTGGGCGAACGCGGCGTTGATGAGCGCTGCGACCGCCAAGAACGCAGGCGTAGTTGACGGCGACATCATCTCCATCCAGGTGGGTGGATTGAAAGCCGAGGTTCCCGCCATGGTTCAGCCGGGCCACGCTGAGGATTCCATCACCATTCCGCTGGGATATGGCCGGAAAAAAGCTGGGCGCGTAGGCACCGATGTGGGGTTCAACGCCTATCCACTACGCAGCACCGCCGCTTTCCAAAGTGTGGTGGGCGCCCAGATCCGCAAGACGGGCCGGACTGAACGCCTCAGCACCACGCAAAACCATCACACCATGGAGGGGCGTCCGATTGTCCGCGAAGCGACCCTGCCCGAATATCGCAAAAATCCGAAGGTGATTGAGGAGAAGTCCGAAGTTCCCGAGCTGTTTTCCCTGTATGACGAAGTGGTCTACGACAAGGGATATCAATGGGGAATGGCGATTGATTTGAACGCCTGCATCGGCTGCAATGCCTGTATGGTGGCTTGCCAGTCCGAGAACAATATTCCTATCGTTGGCAAAGATCAGGTACTGCGCGGTCGCGACATGCATTGGATCCGCCTGGATCGCTACTACACCGGCGACATCAACGATCCGCAGGTGGTTACGCAGCCCATGACCTGCCAGCAGTGCGAGAATGCTCCGTGCGAAAACGTCTGCCCGGTGGCCGCTACGGTTCACAGCGATGAAGGGCTGAACATGATGACGTACAATCGCTGCGTCGGAACGCGATACTGCGGCAACAACTGTCCTTATAAGGTACGCCGGTTCAACTTCCTCAACTGGCATAAGAACGACGCTG
>JBBRJC010000534.1:0-3655 GCA_038220135.1 Bryobacterales bacterium
ATCGGTGCCATCGCCGCTTCGATGCGCGCTCCATGCCTCTCGCAATTGCTGGCCGATGGTCATTGAGGGGTTCAATGAGGCAAGTGGGCTTTGTAAGACCAGGCTGATGTCTTTTCCACGCAGCCGCCTCATTGCAGCTTCACTTGCGCCGATAAGCTCTTCGCCGCGGAATGTGATGCTTCCAGAATCTTTGCCGCCCTTAAATGCGAGCAGGCGGAGGATTGACAGGGCCATTGTGCTTTTGCCTGAACCGCTTTGGCCAACCAGGCCGACGATTTCGCCAGCGCGAATATCCAGGCGGACGTCGTTTAGCACAACGCCCTTGCCCGGGTATTCAGCCGTCAATCGAACTGATAGTATCGTCGACTCCATTGTTTGCTGTCGCTATTTGCTTGCGCGAAGCGCTCCTTGGGCAAAATATATTTCTTCAATGTTCCACAGCATTTGCGGCATCACTATGCTGGGTTTTATGTTCCGCAATTTTGTCGAGGCTGCTGCCAGTGCATGCTTGTTTACCAGAAACAAAATCGGTGCTTCACGAGCGACGATCAATTGGACCTTGTCGAATGCTGCTTTCCGCTTCTTCACGTCAATTTCTGCTGCCTGTTGCCGCATTAGTTTATCGATTTCAGCTTCCCAAGCTGTGGCTGGAGCTTTTTGGTTTGGGTTCCACGCATGATTCGGCCCGGAACTGAGCCAGACATTCATCATCGAAGAAGGATCCAGATCGAGATTCACCATCCCCAGCAGGCACGCTTCGTAATTGAAGTTGCGCATGATCCGTTCAATTAGAGAAGGGAAGTCAAGCGCTGCAACCTGCACCCTAATTCCGATTTGCTTCAAATCTGCCTGCATCATCGCCGCAAGCCGTTCGCGGACTTTATTGCCGGCATTTGTAACAATCGTGAATTCTACCGGGTGGTTGGTTTTATCTATTAAGACTCCGTTTTCATACCGAAAGCCTGCCTTCACTAATCGCGACAGGGCTTGTTTGGGCTGAAAAGCGGGTGGCTGCACCTGGGAAGAAACCCAATTCAGGTTTGCAGGGCTAATCATTCCTGCCGCAGGGGCACCATAGCCGAGGTAAACTACACGAGCCATATCCTGGCGATTGATTGATTCCGAAATCGCAAGACGAAACGCCGCAGACTTGAACCACTCTTTTTTATGAGCTGCAATGGGCGAAGATTCAACCTGGTTGAACCATACTTGAACAGTGTCCAAAGAAGTTCCCAGATCAAGAACTGAGACTTCAGGTTTACCTTTAAGCTTGTTGAATGACTCCGGCTCTAAATTGCTTAAGATATCAAGCTCATCCTTTTGAAAACGAATCAGTTCGAGATCGCGATTCCGCTGGAACTCGATTCGAACGCTATCGAGATACGGTAGCTTGTTGCCATTGTTGTCGCGCTTCCAATAATATGGATTTCGCCCCAGGCGCAAGTACGATCCTGGTTTCGATTCGAGGACCATAAAAGCACCAAGAACTGCCGCTTCCTTCTTTGGGGATCGTGATGAAATGATCGATACGCTATCAAAAAGTCTTTCAATACCAGCAGTATAGGATTGGAATTGTATGGTAACGCTTTTAGGGCTGTTTGCCGTCGCAGCTACCTTTCCGGCTGCCTGAAATGATTCGGATATGGACGAGTGCAGATTCTTGTCGAGCAGTTTTTCGATGGTGAAAACCACGTCAGTAGAATCGAATGGTGTGCCGTCGGAAAACTTCAGGTTCTGCTTCAGTTCAAAGGTGATCCGCTTGCCCTGGTCGGAAACTTTCCAGGATTCAGCCAACTCCGGCTGCGGTTTTTGACTCAGTCGATTGAGCCTTATCAACACTCCAGTTGTCATGTAGCGGATCACTTCACCACTCTCATCGTTCACTAATAAGGGGTGAAGGTTCTTTGGTTCAGAAGCCAGAGTGATTCGCAACTCGCCACCCGCTTCCGCCTTCCCCTGACGGTTTTCAGCGGCTTCGGTGCCAAAGGCGAATAGGCCAAGTAGTAGCGCAATTCGCAATTTCATACAGATCCTTTGCTTAAGTGCATCAATTGCAATAAGCTAACAACGGAAATCAACAAAGCGACCGGAGCAAGCAGCCACCAGTTTGCCATCGGATTGGCCAGCGCAGCGGTTTGAGATTCCAGTTCCCGTAATAGGTTTCCCCAACTGGGCAATGGTTCGGTGACGCTGAGTCCCAAGGCGCCTAGATTGGCTTCGCTCAGAATAAACACCGGTAGCGCGATCCAAAATTGAGCACTCAAAAGCGGTCGCGTATTCGGCAACACGTAGGAGTGGAAGATTCGCCAATTTGACGTTCCCATCGCCCGTGCCTGAAAAACATAATCGGATTCGACAATCTTCTTGACTCCAGCACGTATCACTTTCGAGGGACCAGCCCAGCCAAGCAATCCAAGCATTAAGAATGTGATAGCAATAGACACTTCAGGTGTTACATCAAGTGGAAGAGATGCGCGAATTGTGATCAAAAGGAACAGCCAGGGTAGTGAAAGTGCAAGATCTGACAAGATTATAAGCCACCTGCCCCAACGCTTTCCTCCGAATGCGGCTAATGCTCCAACGATTGCCGCAAGCAAAACGGAAATGGCCGCTGCCGCCGGAGCCAACAATAAACTCAGCCGACTACCGTGCAGGAGGCGAGCAAACCGGTCGCGTCCCAGCGAATCGGTCCCCAACGGAAACTGCGTGGAGGGGGAAGTTGATATCGATTCTCTGAATTGCCGTTCGTATCCATTGGGTGCAGTCCACTCGGCGAACAAAACGAAGCCAAATATCGCTGTGAGGATTGCGATAGCCCAAGTAGCAAGCCATTTGCCTGTCATTGTTGAGCTCCTCCCATTTCTATCCATCGATCAGAGACAGAATTTGCAACCGTCGTCACCATAGCGACAAGAAAAGTCATGCTCACCAATAGGTTTAAGTCTCTACTGAGGGCCGCCTGCCATGCCAATTGGCCAATTCCTGGAATGTCCAACACCACTTCGGTGGGAATCGCTGCACTCAAACCGAGGCTCACAGTAATTCCGGCCAGTGCTACCAGTTGTCCAGAAATTGGGGGGATCGCATGCCGCAACAGAATGCGTAAAGGTCCTAATCCCTTGGCTTTAGCCGCCAATATGTGAGGAGCATGATAAATATCCTCAATGAGATTAAAAGAGTAACGGAAGATTTTTGGTGCCAGTGTTAATGAAACCACCCAGACTTCAGCTCCATGGAAACGGTCACCCCAAAGTAGTAGAAGTAAAGCTAGAACTGCCGCTGGTAAACATAACAAGAAATTACTAGATAGAACTCCGGCCCACTTCAACGCCGATACACCACTTGCGGCGCTAATGACTGCCAAGCCAAACCCCAAACCCCAACCCAACAAGATCGCTTTTCCAAGCAGTTGCAAAGTAACGGGAAGCCGGTCACGGAGCAGTTCCACCACGGGACGATTTAGGGACTTCGATTGTCCGAAATCCCCATGTAAAATTCCGGTAAGAAAACGCCCATAGCTAGCAAACAATTGCCGGTCCTTCAGCTTTTCCTGCTGCAACGCCTGTCGTGTTTCTTCACTCAACCCGGGATCGAGGTCTCGTTCATCCACTGTATAGCCTGGGGCAAACACAATGAGTGCTTGCGCGAGGAGACC
>JBBRJC010000535.1:0-3652 GCA_038220135.1 Bryobacterales bacterium
TTCCTCTGGTCCTTTAATTGTTGGCCAAACGGGTCGAGGTCCAAAGTGCGAGCTATTTCCACAGCTGTGGCTCGATCTTCCGGTGTCGAGTTTTTGCGTGCTTGAAAAGGGCTCTCCGGCCACCAGCAGGGAGGCACAAACGGCGGATATAAGAAGCACTCGTTGAATCATTTTCAATGGATTATCCCATATTCACGCTCGGTAATAATTCCAATCGAACCGATTTTCAAGTTGAGTGGAAATTGGATGCGCGAACCGGCCCTTTGCGAGGCAAAGCAAAGGAAGAGCAAATCGGGCGACAATGATTGGTATGCTCTCAAAGCCGAAAATACCGCCAACCTACCAAATTAAGATCACACTGCTGGGCACCAAGCCCCCGATCTGGCGGAGGCTCGAAGTGCCCAGTTCGATTCAGCTATGTTGTTTGCATGAGATCATCCAAGTGTCGATGGGCTGGAGTGACACGCACATGCACCAATTCTCGAAGGAGAAGAAGCGTTGGGGGATGGCGTCATTCGATGAGTTCAATGAACCCGGGCTGCTGGACGAAAAAGAGGTAAAACTTTCGCAGGTATTGAAGGCCAAGGGTCAATCGATGATTTACGAGTATGATTTCGGAGATGATTGGCGGCACAAAGTATTGCTCGAAGACATTCTCCCTGCCTTCCGGGAGTTGACATGTGCAGTTTGTCAAGCCGGATCGCGGAATTGCCCACCCGAAGATGTTGGGGGAGCGCACGGTTACGCGATGTTTTTGGAATCTTTGAAGGATCCGGAAAATGAGGATTTTGAAGACATTATGGGATGGTATGACGATGGCTTTGACCCTACGGCTTTCGATCTTAAAGAGCTGAATAAGCTTCTGTTGGAGATGCAGTTGCCCCTTCCCCATTTAGACTGATGCCAGTAGAATGGCACTGTGTGCCCCACCGCCTCGCGGCCTTTCTGCTTACCGTCGCGATACTGACTGCCGCTGCATGGCTTAGCCCTCTTTCCGCGGTTTATACCAACCCCGTCCAGACCATTCGAGCCCAGGACGAATCGTTTTATTCGAGCATCGCCATCAACATGGCTCAGGACAACGCGTGGCTTGCTCCGAAATTCATGGGGCGCTTTGCCTTTAATAAGCCGCCGCTGGGGATCTGGCTTCCCGCACTTTCGGTCAAGATATTTGGCCCGAACAAGATGGCGCTGCGCTTGCCTTCGATCCTTGCCGGGGGGCTCACGGCGCTGCTTGTCTTCAGTTGGCTTTTGCGCGTTGAAGGACTCACCGCCGCATGGGCTGCCGTGCTTTTTCTGCTGGGCGATTACTGGTTCGTCGCCATCGGAAAATTGGCTCTGACCGACAGCTTGCTGCTTGCTGCGATGACCGCCGCCTACTTCGTACTGGCGCGCGATCCGGGTCTTGAAAAGCGGGGCAGCACGTTCTTGTTTGGCATCGCTGTTGGGCTCGCCATGCTGACTAAATCGGTAGCTGCATTTCCTGCGCTAGCCACCCTCGCGATCGTCGCGCCGCGTTCGCGCAAACTGCCGGCGTTACTTTTCGCTTCGGGCGTTGCATTCGTGGTGGCCGCACCATGGCATGCTTATCAGCTTCTTGTGCATGGCAATTGGTTTTGGGCTGAATACGTGCTGGATGAACATCTGGGCTGGGGACTTGCAGTACCCAATCGCGACGGTCAGCCAGGCAATTTCATTTTTTATGCCACCACGCTGATGAAAATTTGCCCCTGGCTGTTTTGGTGCTCGTTGCTGGGTTTCTGGCAAAGAAAGAATTTGGTGGCAGGCACTGCAGCGGTTCTCACCTTCGCCACCATGCTTACTTTTCAGTATCAGAACGCCACGTATTTGTTGGGTTTTAATGTGCTGCTCGCGATGGTTGCTGCCAGTTGGTTTCGTGGCTGGAAGTTGGTGATACCTGCTGCCCTTTGCTTGCTCGGATTGGTTCAGCAAGTGCGGGTCAACTGGCCTTTGCGGGAAAATCAGGCCATCGTAGCGGTGGAGAATTACTGCACCCGCGAACGAGGCAACGAGCTGATTATTGTTGACCCCGACGACGAATTCTACACCACTGCTCTGCCCCTTGAACGAGTGCGCTACTGCTACCGCGAAGATTCGGCGCTTCGCCGCCAATCGCCGATCGACTTCCGCAAGATGGGCATCATCCTAAGTGTGAGCGACTTTCTAAATCTAAAAGATAAGTTGCCTGAATTCGCGACCGAATTGCGACGCATGGGCCTCGATAGTACCGGACCGGTGGGAACGGTAATGGCTGCAAAATCAACTGAGGAAATCCGGCAGTTGGTCCAGGCGCGAAGCGAAATTGATTTCCTGGTCCGCAAGAGCTTTGCGCCGACATTAAACCCTTTCAACCATCGACTCATCCCGATATCGGAATCTCACGTACTACTTGAGAGCCAAGTCGTAGAAAAGAAGCATTCACACGCCTGCGGTTTGCTGCGATAAGATTGGAGTTGGCGTATCTTCGAGGTCCGCCGTGAGGCTCCCAGCTCACTTGATGCAAATAAATATTGGAATCATGGTCCAATTCCTACCCTGTTTCGCGCTTAAAGAGTAGGGATTGATTTATGATGGAGAGGATTTGATGCTGGAAGCTTACGGACAGACCGACCCCGGTTGTGTCCGCCAAAATAACGAAGACTATTTTCTGATCGCTCAGTCGGCGGGATTGTACCTTGTAGCGGATGGAATGGGTGGCGCGCAGGCGGGCGAGCAAGCCTCGCAAATGGCGGCAGAGACGGTTGGCCGGGTGATTGCAAAATCGGTTCACACTGGTGAGGCCGTTCTTCTTGATGCCGTTACCGAAGCCAATCGGGAAGTGCTGCTTGCCTCCCGCACCGATATTCGCCTGGAAGGAATGGGCACTACGCTGGTTGCCATTTTGAAGGACGAATCGAAGGCGCACATCGCAAGTGTTGGGGATTCAAGAGCCTACGTTTACCACCGTGGTGAATTTCGAGCGGTTACTGAAGACCAGACCTGGGTTAACGAAGTGGGGCGCAAGCTGGGCATTGGTGAAGACCAGCTTAAGAAGCACCCAATGCGTCATGTGCTAACCATGGCAATTGGTGTTGGGGAAAAGCTGCGCATTAACTCGTATACCGTTCAAATGGAAGCCGGTATGACCTTTCTTTTGTGCAGTGACGGGTTGCATGGCGTTATCGCAGAGAAGGAAATTGCAACTATTTTGGATTCTGGCGGAGAAATGCGTCAGGTTGCAGCCACTCTTATAGAGAAGGCTCGACAGGCGGGCGGACCCGACAATATCACCGTGGTTCTGTTGCGCGTCGCCTAAAAAGCGAGATTTCCAAAGTCTATGTTCGCAATCAGGTGGCTGGCGGCTGCCGCGCTGTTGGTGTGCGGCTTAACGGTGGTGCCGGAGCTTTCCGGATCGCAAGATGCTGCCATTCTGCAAATCCGAGTGCTGGAAGGCGAAGGCTTAGTGCACAGTGTTGGCACTCGCGCCATCAAACCTCTATCCGTGCAAATTACTGATGAAACGGGCAAGCCGGCCGAAGGTGTGGCGGTTAGTTTCCGGCTGCCGGAAGAAGGCGCATCGGGGCGATTCGGTAATGGATTGCGCTCTGATGTTGTAACCACCAATAGCGACGGTAAGGCGGTTGCCTGGGGC
>JBBRJC010000536.1:0-3637 GCA_038220135.1 Bryobacterales bacterium
CAATAATGCTCAATGGCGCAATGAACTGTAGAATCGCAGTGAATGCGGCAAAAATCACAAGCAGGTCAAGACTCAGCGCCAGCATCCGCGTCACCGGGCTAGCAAGCGGCAGACGGAAAGTGACTCCTTCCGGAGTGAGAATTTTCAGATCTCTCAACTGCTCTCTCCCTTGCGGCCGGCAAACTTAAGGTAGAAGCACAGCAGCACAAGTTGAACAGTGCCGAACGCAATCTTTACAGAATAAGGCAACACGGGCGCATGATATTGCGAGAAGAAGGCCTCCACAATACCCGCCCAAATCAGCAACAGAGCCGCGCCACCAATCAGCGTCACCAGATCAGGTGCGATGACTCGCATCCGTTCCCGCCGCGTCACACGGCTGCCCCAACCGATCAGCGCATGAGCCACAACTAAACCCGCTTGACCACCAATCAGGATTGCAGGAATTTCAACAGAACCATGAGGCAGCAGCCATCCAAGCAGAAAGGTCAGATAGCCGGAAGAAATGTAATCGAAGGCGACGGCTCCCAAGATTACGCCGTTGTAAAAGAGAAGAACAATCGTGCCTATGCCGAATGTCATACCGAACGCCATAGTGGTGATAGTGACCCTGGTATTGTGCGTCATCAGATACGAGGCGAACGAGCCTTTGCGTCCGTCCAGTTCCTTGCTGCGCCCCGCCTCTTCATCATGCACGCGCTCAGCCGGAGAGCCATTGAGATGAGAAAACGGCATGATCACAGCTTTCGCATCTGGATCAATTTGCAACGCCAGGGCACCGAATAAAGCACCCACTAACGTCAACAGTAGCGAAAACTGGAAAGCCTTTGCCCGGCGTCGAAAAGTAACCGGCAGCGTGATCGAGAGCCAATGCCACGGCCTGAAACGGCTGCCTGCTGGCGCATCCTGCATCTCGCCATAAGCCTTGCTTACCAACGCCTCCAGATACACGCGAAGTTCTGATTCTGCCGAAAAAGTATCCAGCCGCGCGAGATCCGCTGAGGCTCTTTGGTAGAGTTCATGAAAGTGCATCAGCTCTTCCACAGGCATCTTGCGATGTGGATCGTTGTGAAGCTTTTGGAGTGCCGCCTCCAGCTCCTGCCAGAACGGTTGCTCTGTCTTTACGAAACGGGCAAGGTCGATGATCATAGTATCTGCCTCTGCTTCACTTCGCCATAGAGTTTCACTAACTGCTCAACCGCTTTTCCAGGCTCAAGCAATGCCAGGCGGACGCCCTGACGACGCAGCTCCAATTGCAATTGTGCCAGTCCGTGCCAAGCTGTGTGATTGCCCAGCCGTGCGTAAATATCATCGATTGTTGATACATCCTCTGTGGACTGAAACAGCGGTTCGAGCGATGGCGGAGCAAGTACACCGGCAAGAATCAGATGCTGCTTGCTTAACATGCGCGTGGCCCGCAAGAAACTTTCGGCGATCACTGGGTCATCCAATTGCGTTAGAAAAAGAAGCATCGCACGCCGCCGCAAATTCAAGCGCAAGAACGTGGCAATCTCCTCAAAATCAGGCGACACAGGGCGTGGGTGAATCTGGTAAATCGCATCGCGGCACGCAGCATAATGCGCCTTTCCATTGCGTGCCCGAACAAACCCATGCATCTTATCGCTGAACACCGCCAAGCCAAACAGATCACCATTCCGCTCAGCTGCTGCGCCCGCAAGCAAGCCCGCGGTGATGTAATGTTCAAATACCGGCTGGCCATCAAAGGGCCGTTGGGCCAATCGCGAAGCATCCATCACAATGTAGATTTCCTGCGTGCGTTCCACTTGGAAAACCTTGGAGACCGGTTTGCTTCGCCGGGCGGTGGCCTTCCAATGAATCTCATCATAGCTATCGCCAGCAACATAGTCCCGAAGCTTTTCGAACTCACGTCCCTGTCCCAGCTGGCGCTGCACATGCACACCAGCAAGGCCTTTGCGCATGGCCAACATGCCTTCCGGTGTACGCAAATTCGGATAGACACGGACTTCTTGCACTAATGGGCGTTCAGCGCGAATCTGCCACAACCCCAATGTTGATGCGGTTTCCAGGTAACATTGCTCCAGCAAATATCGGCCGCGACGCGTGGGTGTGAGCTTCCAGTTCACAGCATAAACGCCATCTTCCGCAGCAAGTGTTGTCTCCAATTCTTCCTGCTCAGGCTGAAACGATTCTGGAAATGAAAATGCTACTTTCACCTGCTTCGACTTCCCGCTACTGTTCTTCAGCAGAGTCTGCAACACGTCGCTGCGATCTTTGTAAAAACGAACAGGTTCACCAGCAACAGGGTCAACACCTTCAAGCGCAACACGACCCAACACTGCATCCAGCACTGCCATTGCAAAGCATCCGGCGATGATCAAATATGCAGGCATTTGCGCGTCTGAATGAAGCGCAGCGATCACCGCTGCCGGGAAAGCCAGCAACCCAACCAGCCACAACAATCGTGCAGAGGGAACCATATGAGTTAAATCGGTACCGGAACGCTCTTCATCAACTTCGCCACAACTTCGGTTGCCGACAAGCCCTCCAACTCATATTCCGGACGCACGATGAAGCGATGCGTCAACACGCCGGCAGCCATCGTCTTTACATCGTCTGGCGTCACAAAATCTCTCGCCGCTAGCGCCGCTTGTGCACGGCTTGCAGCAAGCAATGCCTGCGTGGCACGTGGCCCGGCACCAACCAACAAGCTTTCTTCCGTGCGCGAACAGCGAACAAGATCGACGATATATGCAGCCAATTCCGGCCTCATTTCCACATCGTTCAGGGCCGCACGGGCAATGGTCAACTGACCGGAATCCAGCACCGGTTTCACGTCGCCGCGAAGCAGAGTTTGCTCTGGGGAATCTTCGTGCAACATGCGCATGGCCAGTTCCAACTCAGCCTCGCGCTGCGGCCAATTGATATTGATCTTCATCAGGAAGCGGTCTTTTTGCGCCTCGGGTAATGGATAGGTGCCTTCGTATTCAATTGGATTTTGGGTTGCAAAAACGGTGAAATCCGGGGAGAGACGATGCGTTACCCGATCAATAGTGACCGTGCGTTCCTGCATCGCTTCCAGCAGCGCCGACTGCGTTTTCGCTGGAGCCCGGTTGATTTCATCAGCCAAAAGAAACGTTGTAAAGATAGGCCCTTCAACCAACTTGAAGTCTCTCCGTTCGAGATCGAAAACGTTCGTGCCGGTAATGTCCGATGGCATCAAGTCAGGAGTAAATTGAATGCGTGAAAAATCGCAGCCCAATACACAAGCCAGCGTCCTCACCAGAAGCGTTTTGGCCACTCCCGGCACGCCCTCAACCAGGGCATGTTGATTCACCAGCACCACAACCAACGCCTGATCAATTACAGCGTCCTGGCCGATAACCACTTTGCGAACTTCGGTGCGCGCCCGGCTGACAATTTCGTGCAGTTGTTCCAATCGAGGAGTCATAGTTTCTCTCGTAATATCCTTGCAATAGCGTTATAAGCAGCGACGGGATCACCACCACTCTTTGCGGCAGTTTCCATTCGGGCAATTCGATCCTGATGAACAGCAAAGTTTGCCGCCTTTGCCTTTCTCCATTGTGCAAAGCAAGTGCTGATGAGTTGGCTCTTCGGAATGGCACGCCGGTAAAGATTCACAAGCCCCGCAACAGCG
>JBBRJC010000537.1:0-3629 GCA_038220135.1 Bryobacterales bacterium
ACTTCGGTGATGGGAACCGCCAGCGCGTCGTACCGCAGATCCTTCTTCCACAGATACGCCACGCCGAATCCCATGGCGGTAAAGAACCCCACGAAGGAAGCCAGGGCGAACGGGAGATGGAAGTAAAATATGCGGAAGACGGCCCCCTGATTCAATTCATCCGTAACGTTGATCAGGATGTTGTACAGATTCCAGGTGACTATTAACCCGGCCAGTGCGGCCGCCGCCAGAGCAATTTTTTGACGCATGTTTAATCCGCCTACCTTATTATCGTATGATCGATCAGGGGGGAGTGAATCCGATGGCCACCAAAGCGCTCATGACAGCTGAAGAATTCGCGCAAATGAATACGGCGGAAAACGAAGATTATGAATTGGTCGACGGAGAATTGATCCCCTTGTCAAGCGCGATACCACTGCACAGCATGATCCGGGACAAAACCGTACAACTGATTCGGAACTATTTCGATCAGAACCGCATTGGCGGGGCCCTCGCCGAAACGGATTGCCGCATCGATAGCGATACGGTTCGCAGGCCGGATCTATCAATATTCGTTGGCGAAGACTGGGCTGGCTTGGATCCGAAACGGATTCCGGTGCCGTTTGCTCCTACGATTGCGGTGGAAGTGCTGTCGCCCTCCGAGCACACCGTGGATCTGAATCGGAAAATTCGCGACTATCTAGCCGCCGGAAGTAAGGAAGTGTGGCTGCTCGACCACGAGAATGGGGAATTGCACGTTCGCACCAAGACGACTGGCCGGATCCTTCAGGCGGGTGACCTGTTGGATTCGCCCTTGCTACCCGGTTTTGGAGTAAACGTGGGCGATTTGCTGTCCGGGCGCTAGGATCGCCGGCCTCATCCCACCAAAACGGTTTCCACCAGCAAAAACGCCAGCAAGGTAAAGATTACATCAAAAACGACCAGCAAGCGTATGCCGAAGCTCTGAAAGCTCACCGGCTCGCCTGCGATGAGCGTGGTGGTTAGCTGCATGGCCGCCATCAGCAGGGGAATCATGATGGGGTAAAGCATGATCGGCAACATCAGTTCGCGCAGCCGCAGGTTCACCGTCATGGCGCTAAACATAGTCCCCACGGCCGTTAGGCCCCACGTGGTCAGCAGCATCACAGCCAGCAGCATGGGCCACTGTGGCGTCCAGCGGACGTCGTAGAAGAGACAGAAAACCGGATAGCTGACGGCCTCCACCACCAACAGGAGCAGGTAGTTGCTGACGCATTTTCCCAGGAATAATTGCGCGCCGCTGGTGGGCGATTGCAGCAGCGTATCCAAACAATCGTTGGCCAGTTCGCGCGAGAATCCGCGGTTCAGAATCAGCACTGCCGCGAAGGCAAACGCCAGCCAGAGCAGCCCGCCAGATATGTCGCGCACGGTTTCCACGCTGGGGTCGAATGCAAAGCTAAACAGCAGCAGAATGACGAGAGCAAACGATACCGACGCATTCAGCGTTTCCTTGGTGCGCAGTTCCGAGCGTAGATCTTTTCCCGCAATCGCGATAGCCTGCTTCAGGAATCCGGCTTTACCCGCCATAAGTCCTGTACAGCCAAGCTGGATCGTCAACCATCTCCTGCGTACGCGGACCGCGATACGCCAGGCGTCCCCGATCAATCAGCGCCACATCGCTGGCCAGTTCCAGCGCCTCGCGCAACTGATGAGTGGACATAATGATGGTCCGGCCGGCGGCCCGCGCCTCAGTCAAAAGCTGTTGCAGTACCGCAATCGCGCGGTCGTCCAGAGCGGTGAAAGGCTCATCCAGCAGCAACAGCGCAGGCTCATGAATAAACGCCCGGGCCACCGCCAAACGCTGCCGCATGCCCCGCGAAAACTCCCGCACCAAGCCGTCGCGCACCCGGTCCAGCCCCGTTTTCTCCAGCCAGGCTAGTGCCGCTTTCTTCGGTTCTGGAACGTTATACAGCTCCGCGAACAGCCGCAAGTTCTCAAAGGCCGACAACTCGTCGTAGATGCCAATGCCATGGCCCAGCACTCCGGTCCGGTAGCGCGTGGCTTGATCCCGGGCGTCGTTCCCCAGAATTTTGATACTGCCCTTGCCCGGCGTTTAGAGCCCAGAAATAATCTTCATCAGCGTGGTTTTACCCGCGCCGTTCCGCCCCAGTAAAGCCAGGCAGGAACCCGCCTCAACCGTGAAATTGATGTCGCGCAACGCGGGGAAGTCGCCGTAAAACTTCCACACCCCGTCGATAACGACGGCGCTCATGCACGTTTGGACGCCAGCAAATACGCACCCAATCCCAGCATGGCAAACAGAATTCCGGTGATCCAATACTTCTGCCGGTACACATGCGGCGCAGCCTGCTCAATCTTAGGCGAACCGTTGTCTTCCCCGGATTCCGCCTCGGGCGCAGCCGCTTGCAAGCTGCCCTGCCCGGAGATTTCCACGTTATAATCCTCGCCCTGGATGTCGTAAATAGTGGCCTGCGTCTGGGGCTCCTTGCCCACCTCGACAATACCCGTGCCCTTCAGCGAGACGCCGCTCGGGACCACCAACCGCGCCTTGCCCTCTTTGTGCAAAATCTTGCCGGCGAACACCGCGGGCGTCCCCTGCGGCACGCTGTACGTTACATCCACGCGGTTCTCACCCGGCTTAATCGGGTAATCGATGCGGTATACACCCTTCTGCTTCGTCTCATGCACCGGCTGTTGCAGTGCAATCCCGAAGGCTCCGCTCACCGAAGCCCGGGGCGCTTCCTTACCCCCCGGCGGGACATAGAAGCGGACCGTGCCATTCCCCGGATTGCTGTACGTCAGCTTCGGGTCACCCTCGATGATCAGCGTTTCGTTTACGGTTACGTCGGTGCCGCTGGGCTGCAGCAGAATCATATGCTGAGCCACCTTGGCCGCTGCCTTCCTGCTGGAATCGTAGACCTGCATGGCCAGACCGGTGGTCGGCGCACCCGGAATCAGCATCTTCGAATAGGTGACGTCCTGGTAAGACACCTGCAGCAAACCCGGGCCCTTGGGGGTTTGCGTGAAGCTGAACTTACCCTCGGCGTCGGCTGTGGCGGTGCCCAGGGTGGTCAACCCACCGGCACCGGGCTGCACCAGCGCGATCTCCACGCCCGCAGCGGGCTTCCCGGTGGTCCCGTTCAAAAGGGTTCCATCCACCGCGCCCAATACTGGAAACGCCGGCAGCAAAATGAAAAAACAAAGCCAAGCGCGCCTCATGACATTGCCTTCCCGCATTCGCCGCAGAACTTGAGAGGGCGCGGGAACGTTGCGCCGCAATGCGGGCAAAGCTTCCCGTCAGGCTTTGGCTTTGCCGCCGGCTTCACGACCGGAGCAGCCACTGAAGCCTGCACTGCATCGATCTCCGCCAAAGTAGCCGCCAACTCGCGTTGCAAACCCTGCTTGGTTTTTTGATAATCGTCGTCTGAAAGCTTGCCAATCCGGAATTCGAACTGCAAATCGCGAAGGTTCTCGTAGATGCGAACTTTGCGCTCGTCCAAATGCAGGGTCGGCGAAACTGGTGGCGCGTCCGGGATATC
Source organism: Bryobacterales bacterium (assembly GCA_038220135.1). GTDB lineage: Bacteria > Acidobacteriota > Terriglobia > Bryobacterales > Bryobacteraceae > JANXSF01. The sequence continues at coordinate 3,519 of JBBRJC010000537.1, forward strand.
TTTGGCCCGTACCAGCAAAGTGAAAAGCAGCGTTCCGGCTGTTAACAATACCGCCACGCTAAGAAAGACCATTATTCGAGTTTTTGCATGTCCCTTTCAATTCGCTCGTGA
>JBBRJC010000538.1:0-3625 GCA_038220135.1 Bryobacterales bacterium
GCTCTTCGTCTTCTCCACCTTCGCCTGTATTCGATTTTCCACCGATACGATTCATGGCAACCGCAATGGTTTCGTGCGCTTCCTTGCTGATGGATCCATACGACATGGCACCGGTAGCAAAGCGCTTCACAATCTCTTTTGCGGGCTCAACTTCATCAATCGGAATCGGTTTCGCGCCTTCGGTCTTGAACTGCATCAAGCCGCGAATAGTGCATAGCTGCTTGTTGTCGTCGTTGATAGCCGCAGAATATTCCTTGAAGGTTGAATAGCTTTCTGAACGCACCGCATGTTGCAGCTTGCTGATGGTGGTTGGGTTAAGCAGGTGATACTCACCACGCACGCGATATGCGTAGGTGCCACCGGCATCCAGCAATTGATCGGTATCCGTGACCGGGCGGAAAGCGTAATCGTGCTTCATCTTGGCTTCGCGCGCCAGCACATCTAAACCAACACCTTCAATCTTCGATGCCGTACCGGTGAAGTACTTGCTGACCACTTCTTTGTTGAGACCGATAGCTTCAAAAATTTGCGCGCCGCGATAGCTTTGCAACGTGGAGATGCCCATCTTTGAAAACACTTTCAACAGACCCTTATTGACTCCCTTTTTGAAGTGCTTCAGACCTGTTTCAAAGTTGACCGACATCTGCCCCTTGAGCGCCATATTTTCGATGGTCTCAATCGCAAGATATGGGTTGATCGCACTGGCACCATAGCCGATGAGCAGCGCAAAATGCATTACTTCACGCGGCTCGCCCGATTCAACCACCAAGGCGCATTGCGTGCGCAGCCCTTCGCGAATCAAATAATGGTGCACCGCAGTAAGAGCAAGCAGACTGGGGATTGGCGCCGAATCAGCATCCACGCCACGGTCTGAAAGGATCAGCACGCTGTAGCCGCTTTTCACGGCCCAACTGGCGCGCTTACACAAGCTGTCAAGACCGCGTTCCAGTTCCTTTTCACCCCCGTGAACATTGAACAAAGCGGGTAGCGTATAGGCTAAAAAGTCACCTGTTGAAACGCGGCGCAGCTTTTCCAAATCACGGTTGGTGAGAATTGGATGCGGCAGCTTCAACGTATGGCAATGCTGCGGAGTTTCGTCCAGAATATTGCGTTCGGTACCGATGTAGCTGTTGAGCGACATCACCAGTTCTTCGCGAATCGGGTCGATCGCCGGATTGGTCACCTGAGCGAACAACTGTTTGAAATAGTTGAATAGCGGCTGGGCTTTGTCCGACAGGCAGGCAAGCGGTGTATCGGTGCCCATAGATCCGATTGGATCTTCGCCCTTTTCACCCAACGGACGAAGCAACATGCGCAGATCTTCTTCGGTGTATCCGAAGGCGCGCTGCCGTTGCAGAATCGTTTCGTGATCGGTTGTATAAACACGCGGTGGCTCGGGCAAAGTATCCAGCGTGATCTGATTTTCTTCGATCCACTTGGCGTAAGGTTGCCGGGAATAGAGCCGTTCCTTGATCTCTTCATCAGGAATAATACGGCCTTCCACTGTGTCCACGAGCAGCATTTTGCCGGGTTGCAAGCGGCCTTTATAACGCATGTCTTCAGGCTTAAACGGCAACACGCCCGTTTCAGAAGACATGATTAACAGGTCGTCTTTGGTAACCAGGTAACGGGCCGGGCGCAAACCATTACGATCCAGCGTTGCACCAACTATTCGGCCATCGGTAAAAGCGACCGAAGCAGGGCCATCCCATGGCTCCATCAATGAGGCGTGATATTCGTAAAACGCCTTCTTGTCGGGATGCATCGTCGGATCGTTATCCCACGCTTCGGGAATCAACATTGCCATGACGTGCGGCAGGCTGCGGCCTGAAAGCGTCAGCAGTTCAACTGCGTTATCGAGCATGGCCGAATCGCTGCCATTTGGCTGCGTGACCGGGTACAACTGCTTGATGTCGTCTCCCCATTTTTCAGAGGCCAGAACGGCTTGCCGTGCGGCCATCCAGTTGGCGTTACCACGAACTGTATTTATCTCTCCGTTGTGGCAGAGAAAACGGAATGGATGCGCCAATTGCCAGGTGGGGAAAGTGTTCGTTGAAAAGCGCTGGTGCACCATGCAGATGGAGCTCATGGTGTCGGTGTCGGCAAGATCTTTGTAGAACTGATCAATCTGCGGGGCAAGCAAAAGGCCCTTGTAAATGATCGTGCGGCAGGACATTGACGGGATATAGAAGAAGTCCTTCTCACGAATATCCAGTGCCAGAACAGACTTTTCAGCGCGCTTGCGCACTACGTACAGTTTTCGTTCAAACGCTTCTTCATCCATGCCGGATGGTTTGCGAATGAAAATCTGTTCAATGTACGGTTGCGAGGCGCGGGCTATGCGACCGATGGCATCGGAATTGATCGGGGTATCGCGCCAACCTAACGGCTCAAGCCCTTCAGCGATTGCAGCCCGTTCGACGATGCCTTCAACTTGCAGGCGGGCGGTATGCTCAACGGGAAGGAAGCACATGCCCACGCCATATTCACCGGCGCCAGGAAGAGTGAAGCCCGACTTCTTGCACTCGCGCTCAAAAAACTTATGAGGAATCTGGATCAGAACGCCAGCGCCGTCGCCAGTTTCCGGATCGCAACCGCAGGCACCACGATGCGTCAGATTAATCAAAATCTGAATGCCCTTGGTGATGATATCGTGCGATGCGTGCCCTTTGATGTTCACCACGAAGCCGATGCCACACGCATCGTGCTCATTACGCGGATCATACATGCCTTGGGCAGGGGGCAGACCGATCTGCAAAAACTCCTGGTCGTCTAAATTCTCATTGGTCATGCCTACGGCCTCCGTACACGGGGGGATTGAAGGCAAGTATACAAGAAGTCCTTACTATTAGTCAAACAGATCTTGAATTTCGACAGCCATCGGTTTTACTTATAGTTATAATATTCACAAATCTGTAGCAATCATCCTTTGACATAAGAGTTCCTTATGTTATGCTGGCCCAAGTGAACGTTGCGCACCTGAAACTTTTTAAGGATATTTGCCAGGGGCGCAGTGTCAGTAAAGGTGCGCTATTGAATGATATCAGTCAATCTGCGGCCAGCCAGTACATTCAAGAACTGGAAAAAGACCTTTCGACTCAACTACTTGATCGGACTACTCGGCCTCTTTCGCTGACGCCTGCAGGTAAGCTGTACTACGATATGTGCCGCGATGTGTTGCGCCGTCGCGAAGAATTCGACGCCACGCTGGGACATATGCTTGCTGCAGTGGACGGTACTGTACGGGTGGCCAGCATCTATTCGGTTGGGTTGTCCGAGATGTGGCGGCTTGAAACTGAATTTGCACGACGCTTTCCCGATGCCAACCTCCGGGTGGATTACTTGCGGCCGGAAAAGGTGTATGCGTCGGTAGAGGCTGATCAGGCCGACCTGGGTTTGGTAAGCTACCCTGAGCCCACGAAAGAGATCGCTGTAATTGCCTGGCGAAACGAAGAAATGGTGGTTGCCTGTACGCCCTATCATGAGTTGGCGCAACAGGAGGAGGTCCACCCATCGGCGCTGGAAGGGTGCGATTTTATTGGGTTTGATGATGAATTGCCAATTCGCCGGGAAGTTGACCGTTTTTTGCGGGAGCATGGCGTTTCGGTCAATTTGGTGATGCACT
>JBBRJC010000539.1:0-3623 GCA_038220135.1 Bryobacterales bacterium
CATCAGGTTCTGCTTCTTCGCTTCCATGGCCAGCATCCGGATGTCGGAATACTGCTCAGCCACTTTCTTTTTCTCTGGCCCACTGGCCTGAGCTTGCGCTTGCGGGGGAAGCGTGGAAATGATCATGTCATATTCGGCGCGGGTGACTTTAACGTCGCCAATGGTAATTACCGTATCGCCAGGCTTAACCACCACCGCAGGTTTCGCGGGGGCCGTCGCATCAACCGTCACTTTTGGTGCTGGTGTTGCTTGTGGCTTCGCTGCAGGTGGCGCTGCCGCCGGTTTTGCTGCTGCGGGTTTTGCTGCCGCAGGTTTGGGAGTCGCAGGCTTTGGCGCAGGGGTCTGGCCATAGCAGGTAAGCGTCGCCGAAATTGTGGCGACAACAGTTAGTGTATTTCTAAAATTCATGCCTACTAATAGGATAACCCGGCTTTCCGAATCGCTGTCTGGGGTACGATGCATCTAAAGTAAAAGAGGATCATGTCAGCACAAGAAATCAAGAAAACGGAAAAGGCTCCGGCCGGCGAACGCCTTCGCAACATTTGGCCCGATATCCGGGCCCTCGTAGAACCTCGCAAAGGTGCCCTTTTAACAGGACTTGCGTTGATTATGGTGAGCCGTGTTTCTGGTTTGGTTTTACCCGCTTCGATGCGCTACTTGGTGGACGACGTAATCGGCAAGAAGCAGTCGGAATTGCTGTTGCCCCTGGTTGGCGCAGTAGTTTTCGCAACAATTTTACAAGGGATCACTTCCTTTATCCTGACCCAACTGCTGTCCAAGGCCGCACAGCGCCTGATTGCAGAGCTTCGCCAAAAGGTGCAATCGCACATTGGCCGCCTGCCGGTTTCCTATTTCGATTCCAACAAGAGCGGCGCGCTAGTGTCGAGAATCATGAACGACGTGGAAGGCGTGCGCAATCTTGTCGGCACTGGTTTGGTCGATTTTGTCGGCGGCGTACTCACTGCCTGCCTCGCTTTAATTGTGCTGCTCAAGATCAGTCCGATGCTCACAGGCATGGCGCTCGCCGTTGTCCTTTCCTTCGCCTTCGTATTGCAACGCGCCTTTTCAACACTGCGGCCCATCTTCCGTGAGCGGGGCAAGATTCAGGCTGAAGTAACTGGCCGCCTTACCGAATCGCTCGGTGGCGTGCGCGTCATCAAGGGTTATCATGCCGAAAAACGGGAAGAGGAAGTATTTGCAGTCGGCGTTAAACGAATTCTCGACAATGTTCTAAGTTCGCTCACCGGCATGTCGCTGATGAGTCTGTCGGCCACTGTTTTGCTGGGCATCGTCGGGGCACTGGTGATGTACGTTGGTGCATTGCAAATCTTTGCCGGCAAAATGACTATGGGCGGCTTTGTCACCTTCACCGCATTTCTGGCGACCCTGGTTGCCCCGATTTTTCAAATCGTCAATATTGGCACTCAGCTTACCGAAGCGATTGCCGGCCTGGAACGGACTCGCGAAATTCTGCGCATCCAGCCGGAAGACGAAGATCCCAATCGCACAGTGGCCTTGCCAACCTTGAAGGGGAACATCACATTCAGCCATGTCGACTTCCAATATGAAGAAGGCAAGCCTGTGCTGGACGATGTGAGCTTCGAATCGAAACCGGGCACCGTCACCGCACTCGTTGGCAGTTCCGGCTCCGGCAAATCCACCATCATCGGTCTCATTTCGGCGTTCCATAAACCGGGTAAAGGCATGGTTAGCGTCGATGGTGTGGATCTGTCAACCGCACGGCTTTCCACCTTCCGCACGCAAATCGGCGTAGTACTGCAAGAGTCGTTTTTGTTCGATGGCACCATTGCAGAAAACATTGCATTCTCTCGTCCTGGTGCAACGCAGGAAGAAATTCTAACGGCCAGCCGCATTGCGCGGGTCGATGAATTCGCGGAGAAATTTGAAGAGGGCTACAAGACCATCGTTGGCGAAAGAGGCGTAAAACTCTCTGGCGGCCAGCGCCAACGCGTCTCCATCGCCCGCGCCATTCTGGCTGATCCGCGCATTCTGATTCTTGACGAAGCAACCTCCAGTCTTGATTCTGAATCGGAAGCAATGATCCAGCAAGGCCTCTCGCACTTGATGCAGGGGCGCACAACTTTCGTCATTGCGCACCGTCTTTCCACCATTCGCCGTGCAGATCAGATCCTGGTTGTTGAAGGTGGCCGGATCGTTGAAAGGGGCACACATGAAGAACTTTACGCTTTGAAAGGCCGCTACCACGACCTCTATACCCGGCAGCATGGATTGGAGACAAATCTATTCCTTGCCCCCGGCGAAGGCGACCTTATTCCAGAGGCGCTAAGTTGATGATACACTTAGGCTAGATATTGAATGTTTCCAAATAGACCTTCCTTTCCGCCGAGGCGCCTGCCGCAAAAGATTCGCGAAAACGTAAATGAGGCGATTCGCGCCAAAGAAGTAAGGGCAGTGTTCCCGGATGGGAGTGTTGAAATCCTGACTACTCCTATAGCTATTCGTAAGGCAAAGGAGCTTGGGCTCGACCTAATTCTGATCTCGCCCAACGCAGAGCCGCCTGTTGCAAAGGCCATGGACTATGGCCAATGGCAGTACGAGCAAAAGAAGAAGTCGCACGAAGCGAAGAAGAAGCAGCACATCATTCTTGTGAAGGAATTGAAATTCCGTCCCAACACGGATGATCATGACTACGACTTCAAAAAGAATCACGCGATCAAATTCCTTAAGGAAGGCAATCGTGTGAAAGCAGTGGTTCAGTTCCGTGGACGCGAAATCGCCCACACTGATCTGGGCCGCAAGTTGTTGTTGCGCTTTGCCGGCGATTTGGCCAATGTGGGTGCCGTTGAAGGTCAACCGCGCTTGGAAGGCCGCAATGCGCACATCATCATCAGCCCGAAGAAAGATGTTCCGCCTGAAAAGCCGGTGAAGGCTAAAGAGCCGAGCAATCCGCCTTCAACTCCACCAGCACCAGCCGCCACTAAGAATTAGCATTTGAAAAGAAGCAAAGGCACCCAAACAATTTGGGTGCCTTTGCTTTTTAATTTATATTTCCCGCAGTTTCAGCTATCTACAAAAATCGAGCGGGTAGCTCTTTCAACGCACATGCAATTGTTGAGTATGCTTTCAAGCCGCCAGTTCAGCGGCCATCGCTTTTGCTTTTCGCAGATCCGTCTTGCCAGTACCAAGTGTGGGTATCGCATCCACTACATAGATGTTGTCCTTCTTCGGAATCCAGATCGGAGGTAGTTCGCTCGCCGAAAGATGCGCCCAGATGTCAGCCGGGGCAATCTCAGCGTTAGTATAAAGCACCACCAGCCGCTCGCCACGCTGTTCATCCGGTACAGCCGTTACGTGGCAAGGCGTATCACCGAGGACCGCATGCAGTGCATCTTCAACTTTCAGATGCGGCACCATCTCTCCACCGATCTTTGAAAACCGGGCCAAACGGTCCGTAATCTTGATGAACCCGTCGTCGTCTACCAGTGCAATATCACCGGTCACATAAAAGCCATCACGCAGTGCCTTCTGGGTGAGTTCCGGTTCATTTAAATAGCCAACCATGCGGCTTGGCCCATTCACCAGCAGCAACCCTTGTTCGCCACTCTTGATCGGCTCGAAGGTTTCCGGATGAACTACATTCA
>JBBRJC010000540.1:0-3622 GCA_038220135.1 Bryobacterales bacterium
TGATGAAGGCCGCCGCACAGAAGGTAATCAATTCACCGCGCGCGCCGATTGGACCGGCATCCAAAACCAAACTTATTTCTTCCGCTTCAGCCAAACTCAGGAACCACAATATATCCCTTCAGCAATCGCCAATCAAGGTAACGATGTGCAGATTCTAGGGCAGCAAGGCGTGCTCGGTCACACCATGGTCATTGGTTCAAATAAGGTAAATGAATTTAAGTTTGGTATGAACTATTTCAATTCCCGCAACATCCAGCAGCGCGCTTTCAAACGCAATGTTGTTGGAGAACTTGGACTGCAGGGCGTTTCTCAGGATCCATTGTTTTGGGGTATCCCTGTTTTTCAAATCTCAGGATTTGGCAATGTTGGCGAGTGTAATGACTGCCCCTTCGTTAACTGGAACACCACATTTCAACTCTCCGACAATTTTTCGTGGACCAAGGGCAAGCATAGTTTCAAATTTGGTGGTGAGTACCGCCGTCTTCGATACAACCAGATTGGCGCCGTTGTTCCGCGTGGCCGCTTCAGTTGGAATGGTCAATATACTGGCGAGCCTATGTCGGACATGTTGCTCGGGCTGATGTCGGCAACCGAAGGCCAGGTTGGTGCTCCAATTGCCAACTTCCGTAATACCTACCTTGCCGTGTTCGCTCAGGATACCTGGAAAGTTACTCCAAAACTAACCGTAAATTGGGGCTTGCGCTGGGAATACGAATCGCCGTTTTACGACAAACATGATGCGATCGTCAACGTCGATTTCCGTTGGGATAACTCCATTGAGCCCACCTTCGTTCGTGCCGGAACCGGCGACTTAAACCAGGGAAATCCCGCATTCCCCGCACCACCAACCTGGAAACTGGTTCGTGATGGCCGCTTTGGACGGGGCGCCGGCAAGCCGGATCGCAACGATTTCGGTCCACGCGTTGGCATCGCCTACCAAGTGAATCCAAAGACCGTAATCCGCACCGGCGGCGGCATTTACTATGTCCGCGATATTGGTAACGCCGTGTTTGATATCGTGCGCAATATCCCGTTCACAATCAGGCAAGCTGAAACAGCCAATACCACCACTCCCAACCTCACTTGGAATAAACTGTTTACGCAATCTGGGGCACCCAGTTTTCTGCTCATCAATCAATACGGTGAACCCACGTCCTATGTCGCTCAGTGGCAAGGTTCTGTGCAACGCGAGTTAACTCGTAACATGTCGCTGGAAGTAACTTACATGGGTTCCGCAGGTATCCATCTGCGACGCCTGGCCAGTTACAATCTGCCCCAACCTCGTCCAGGCAACCCCAACGACAATCGCGCTTTCCCGAAATTTAATGGTGCCTTTCAAAACATGTACGCTGCAGCGCACTCCAACTACAACGCCCTCCAGTCGCGCCTGCAACACCGTTTTGCCCACGGCTTCACACTGTTGGGATCCTATGCTTATTCAAAGTCAATTGATAACGGCTCTGGTGTTCGCACCACAGACGGCGATCCTTTAACCCCAATGGATCCAGACCGTTCTTTGTGGCGCGACCGCGGCTTATCGGCCTTTGATTTCCGCCACCGCTTTACTAGTTCGTTTCTACTCGAATTGCCGTTTGGCAAAGGTAGGCGCGTAGCCATCAACAACCCCGCTATCAACGCACTTTTGGGTGGATGGCAGTTGGGCGGCATTCTTACTTTCCAAAGTGGCTTCCCATTCACAGCATTCTGCGGCCCTGGCAATATTCAAAATGGCGCAGGTGGCTGGTGTGCTCCCGATGCTATTGCTGGAGCTAAGGGCAACGATGGGCCCAAGACCGTTGCACAGTACTTCAACACTGCTGCCTTCGTCGATAGGTTGGGACAAAACCCATCGGCAATCACTGATTTCCGCTTTGGAACAAGCGGACGTAATACACTGATTGGTCCAGGCATCACCAGCCTTGATGTATCCGTCAGCAAGGTGTTCCGATGGAAGGAACGGCAGCAACTGGATTTGCGCGGCGAGTTTTTCAACTTGCCCAACCATCCTTTGTTCGCCCAACCAGGCTCTACTTTACGCACGGCAAACTACGGGATAATCAGCGGCACACGCATCGATTCCCGGCAGATTCAAGTGGCCCTGCGCTATAGCTTCTAGAGCGTCTTGTCTGGTTCTATCCTAATGGAGTTTTCGGCAGCCCAATCGGAACTGCCGGAAGCTCCTTTTTATTTCACATACCACTTTGCCATTTTCGTACTTCCGCAGCCGCAGGCAGTAGTAAGATAGCTCCATGAAGTTTCGCCTAATCTGTATAGCATCACTATTCAGCACTCTGGTTTCCGCCCAGGATTCCAGCATGGTGCTGCGCACCTCCGTCGGCTACAACACGCAAAAAGCCGGGCTGCCCGCAGACGACCCGCGCCGCAAAGAGGCTGAACGCCTTGGCAGCGAAGCGCAAAGCATGGGAATGTCGGGCAAGCTTGGTGAAGCCATGCGGCTCTACCTCGAAGGCTATGCCGTGATGGGCAAGCTTGAGTGGACGCCCGCAGTTCAACTGGCCTCCTCGCTGCAGGTCAAAGCCGATCACGCAATGCTCGAGCCCGGCCAAAAAGTCACACTAACCCTCACGCCGATGTTCAAAACCGACGGCGCCAAAATGACCGTTTCGCTCTACCTGAAGCCCGTCAATCAGGAAGGCGCAACTGACAAAGAAGTATTCACCGCCGTACCAATTGATCCGGCAATGCTGCCCAAATCAATCGGCTTCACGGTGCCTGAAGTTGCCGTTGGCAACTACATGCTGGAAGCGCGTCTGCGGCCCGCTGGTGCCGCTGCAGACACCCTGCCTCGCAATGTTTTCGTCAAGAGTGTGGCGATACATGTAGAGCCGTTATCCGCTTCTGCCGCCAGGCTCAGCGCCCAAATCGCAGCATCGGCGAAAAAATCCCCGACAGCAGAGTACGGTTTGGCGCTCTACAAAATGGCCGATTCAAGCGAGGTCAGTCCACACCGCTACGACATGGCAAAAGAGTTTCAAGCCTCCAGCGCTTTGCTTGATCAAATGATTGCCGGCAAAGATCCCTTCGAGGGTAAACTGGGCGACATGCGCAAAGCTTACCGCTCTGAAGTGGATAACACTTTGCAGCCTTATCGCGTGTTCCTGCCAGCGAACTATGACAGCAAAAAGGCAACGCCGTTGATCACTGCGCTCCACGGCATGGGTGGCGACGAAAGCTCAATGTTCGATCTGTATCGCAATGGCGAATTGAAGAAGCAGGCTGACCGTTTGGGCTTTATCGTTGCTTGCCCCAAGGGGCGTGACTCTGCGTCAATGTATCAGGGAACGGCTGAAACAGACGTGCTCGATGTGCTCGCCCAAGTACGTGCCGACTACAAGGTGAACCCCGATCGCATTTACATGATGGGTCATTCCATGGGCGGCTTCGGCACGTGGAGTATCGCCATGAAGCACCCCCATTTATTCGCCGCGTTAGGGCCATTTGCAGGAGGCGGCGCGCCCAGCAGTATGGCCAGGATCAAGCACATTCCGCAATATGTGGTTCACGGCGACAACGACAAAACAGTGAATGTGAACATGTCGCGCTCCATGGTCGAAGCGGGTAAAAAGGCAGGCGCAAAAATTGTTTATGTTGAGGTGCCAGG
>JBBRJC010000541.1:0-3618 GCA_038220135.1 Bryobacterales bacterium
AGGGCGTCGCTGGTTAAGTGGCTTGAAGGGTTGGGCCGGAATGGCCGTCAGCGGTTGGGAGGCAACCACAATATTCCAAATCCAGACCGGCCGTCCATGGGCGTTGCCCGGTAATGTGCTGTACCTCAAGGACGCCAAAAACCCCCAGTTCACCTGGGATGCTCCGAAGATTCAGGCCGTCCAGCCCTGCGTCCAGAATTGGGACAACACGAACAAAATCACCTGGCAGCAGTTCAGCGTAGATGCCGGCTGCAAAGAAGCCAATTGGATTATTTTGCCCAGCTACAATCCACGTTACACGCCCTATTATGCCGGCAACATTCGCTTGCAAACCGTCCGCCTGATGGATGTCTCGTTGAACAAGATGACACGAATCAACGAACGTTTGAATATGCAATTGCGCTTTGAAGGATTCAATGTTCTAAATTCGTTTTTCATCAACTCGCGCCAATTCAACAACGATCCAACCAACGCGAATTTCGGATCTATAATTAAGGCGGAAACCAGCGCCCCAAATTCCAATTATCCACGGCAAGTGCAGATGGCGATTAAGCTGATCTGGTAAGAGCAAAGGCAGCGAGATCGGGGACGGGGGCGTTATTTTACCAATGTTAATTAGCGCGCCCCATATCCCACACTATCTCACACACCCTCTTTTTTAACTACTCGAAAACTTCGTGTAGTTCCTTCCTTCTCCAAATCCTCGGAAGCAAAGATTTCCTTCCAATTCCGACGATGCAACGAGGCTCTTGAAACACAGTCACGCGGCGTCTTCACGCCGACAGCCATTTGCGCCCAAGGATTCGCGCTGTCTATGGAGCCTCTTGCGAAATTAAACAAGAAAGGTAAGTTTTGTTTTGAGAAGGGGAGCTTCAGGCTTTAAAATAGGAAGTTCGAAGACCAAATTCCAAAGCAAAAAACGCCCTTCTCATACTATGAAGCTTAACCTGTTTGACCAGTTGAATCAATTCCTCCGAGTGTGTCAGGGGGAATTATTCCCCGCACTGGAGCAAGAGTTAGGGCCATTAACGGCCAAGCACCGGCAACTGGTGAAGGTGCTGAATCTGATTCAACTGGAAAAGTGCATCGGAGGCTGGTCTGGAGGAGTAGGCCGGCCAGCCAAGGACCGGCAGGCGATAGCGCGGGCGTTGGTAGCTAGAGCCCGTCCCATAGCTAACAATCGCCAATAAAAACAGTGCTTCAACGCAATTTCCGACTCCGTCATAGATGGCCTTATTGCCCCAAAATGGCCAAAACGCCTCATTTTGATGTTTCGTGAACTTAAACCATTAGGCGAGATTCTCGCATTCCAGGCCAGGAGGCGGTAACTTGTTCCGACTTAAGTGCTTCGTTTTAAACGAGATACTTTTCGCGCGGAATAGTCTCTTAAAAATACCGGCATGCGGGACAAGCTCTAGCTAAAGCGGTCCACAACATGAGCACGACGCGGCAACTACTGGAAAGGTTGGCATGCGATGTCGTTTTGCGGCGCATCTGCGGATGGGAGAGCGTGCGTGAAATCCCCCACGAATCGGCCTTTTGCCGTGCATTCGCGGAGTTTGCCAAAGAGTGAGCTTCCAAGGCGGTTGCATTCGGCGCTCATTAAAGAGACGCAGAAAGATAGACTAATCGGGCATATCTCGCGGGATTCCACGCAGATTGAAGCGCGGGAAAAGCCGCAGCGTACGCCAAGTGTACAGGAAGCAGTCAAGCAGGCCAGCAAGAAGAAGGGCAGACCGAAGAAGGGGGAACCCATCCCGGCCCCTGAACCGTCGCGACTGGAACGGCAAGCGGGCATGACGCTGGAGGCGATGTTGGCCGACTTGCCACGCGAGTGCAATGTGGGCAGCAAGAAGAACAGCAAGGGATACCTTGAGAGTTGGGTGGGATATAAATTGCATCTGGATGTGGCCGACGGTCAGATCCCGATCAGTTGTATCTTGACCTCGGCATCGGTGCATGATAGTCAGGCAGCGATTCCGTTGGCCGAGTCAACGGCCCTGCAAGTTACGCACCTGTACGATCTAATGGACGCCGCCTATGATGCCGAACCGATCCGCAAGCACAGTAAGGATCTGGGGCATGTTCCGATCATCGACTGCAATCCGCGCAGGGATACGGCGCGAAAGTTAGAACTGCAAGCGGAGGACAAACGCCGCAAATTGATAGGACTGGCCGACGCCGAAGACGTTCGCTATCATGAACGTACGACGGTAGAACGAGTGAACGGCCGGTTGAAGGACGAGTTCGGCGCGGCGATGGTGCGGGTGCGTGGTAACGCCAAGGTAATGTGCCATATTATGTTCGGCATCGTAGCATTGACTGCCGACCACATCCTCAGACTCAGCAGTTAGTGGAAACGATTAACTGAGCACAAAAAACAGGGACAAAGTAAGTCACGGTTGCGGCGTGTCTGTAGGCGGCAGTTTTCGTCGCGTCAGCCCGAATTCTCTATGTCGAGAAGCACACGGGTACATGAAAAGTACTTGGCCATGAAAAGTCAACACTGTCGCGTGATAATTTTGCAAGAGGCTCTATGGATCGAAAAGATGAAATCAATGACCTGGAAGTCAACCATACTCATCGGCGGTGTCAACGTTGACGTCGTGGAATGCTCTCGCCACTGCAAGAGAAATTGTCATGCCAGATGCGCAAAGGAGTTATGTTACTAAGTTCATTGAAAGATTCCTACCAACCACTTGGATTTGGAATCCATGCCTTAATTCGGGCTCATGTCATGGGCGCCGCGCCATAGAGCGCTTTACGGTTTGAGCCCATCCGATTGCCACGGTCAGCGAGCGCCGGGCTGCGTCGTCCGGGATGCAGGAAAACAAGAACCGTTTACCATCTTTCGTAACGTGGTAATTCTGGAAGCTGGGGTTATTATACCTTGAGTAGCAATCACGAAACAGAACCGTGGGTGGGGACACCTTGGGAGTTAGGTCCAACTGGATCCCGGCGGCATAGATCGATCCCGCTGCGGTATAAAACAATTCCCTTCCATCGCCCCGCCATAACGGCCATGTGCCGCCATTTGTCGACACACGTACCTTGACTGGCTGGCTCATGGAACGCACGTAGATCTCCCTGGTACCCGATTCAGTCGAGCTATAGGCGAACCACTTACCGTCGGGAGAAAGAGCTGGGCTTCTCTCATCGAAATCGGTAACCAGCAGCGGTCTGGGCTTGCGGTCGCCAGTTAAGGGCAGCAGCCAAAGGTCCTCAGTGAAGTTTTTCTTATTTTCCAGTTGATAAACAAGGAACCGGCCATCGGGCGACCAGTCCGAATCGAATGCCCCACCAGCGCCTTCCGGAAACAGAAGGAGCTCGGGATCACCGCTACCGTCCGCGCGTATGCGATATAGACTGGACCGCGGCATGCGGTCCGACGCGAAAGCAATCCACTCGCCATCAGCGGACCATGAGGGCCACCCGTCGTTGGCGGGGTGGGTGGTTAGACGGGTTTGCACCTTCGTGGATAAGTCCATAAGCCAAAGATCACGGTTGCCGGTGGCTGAGTCAATTGAGATATACACCACGCGTTTTCCGTCTGGTGAGATGCGCGGCATCAAATACATTCCATCGGGGCCGAACGATTCCGCATTTCCTTGCCGGTTA
>JBBRJC010000542.1:0-3615 GCA_038220135.1 Bryobacterales bacterium
AAGCAACAGCAGGTGGCCCCAGGTTCCGGGCATTCCACGCCGCATCAAGTCGAGGTTCACCCGATAGTTAATTTCAGGATCCGAATCAAAGCTTTGCATGCGTAGTGCTACTTGAAACTAACACAGGAATCCCTCGATTCCTATAAAGATAGTTCCTGCCCGGCTCAGCCTTAGAATTAGCCCGTATCACACCAACTAGTAAACTTTGGGCCGTTCCGTACCTTAGGTCTAGAGGATTGGCGGAGTTTATGACAGATAATAGGTACATGCCATTTTGGGTTATCGTTGCACTGCTCACACTTGCGCTCCATTTACAGGCGGCCGACATGCCCCGCCCCACTGCTGGCCCTGTCCAGATTATGAAGGCTTCAGAAGTCAAACCCGGTCTTAAAGGTGTTGCCTGGACAGTGTTTCAGGGAATGACGCCGGAGCCGATTCCGATCGAGATCATTGGGACATGGAAATCAGCCTCTGGTCCTAAACAGGACATCATCATGGCCAAGATGGGCGGCAAGGCGGAACGTACCAACGTTGCCGGTGGCATGAGCGGTTCGCCTGTCTATATCAACGGCAAGCTGGTGGGTGCTGTTGCATACCGGCTGAGCACCTTTTCCCCTGATGCCATTTGTGGGATCACGCCGATTGAGATGATGCTGGAGATCAACGAATTTGATGCGTCGAAACCGATCGACGCAAAGGTGCCGGGCCACGTGAAAACGGCATCCACCTCCGACTCGCCGCGCTTTCAATCGCAAGCTATGGTTCCCATTGAAACGCCACTGTCGTTTTCTGGCTTTTCCAATAGCGTGTTGGATGTATACGGGCAACTATTCCAACAAGCGGGAATGACTCCGGCCCAGGGTGGAGCAGCCGGATCTCTTCGCGCAAGCCAACCAGTTGCAGGATGGCAAACGGCGTTGCAGCCGGGCGATGCGATTTCAGCGGTGATGGTTGCCGGAGACATGAATCTATCGGCGATGGGCACAGTTACTTATAACGACGGCAAGCGTATTCTGGCCTTCGGCCATCCGTTTATGAATCTTGGCCCGGTGAGCATGCCGCTGAGTAAGAGCGAAGTTTTAATGGTACTTGCCAGCACCTTTCAACCGAACAAATTCGGCAACGCCACAGACATTGTGGGTGCATTGCGGCAAGATCGTCATAACGGGATTATGGGCGTGCTGGGTGAAGAATCGCCGATGATTCCGGTGAACGTGAATCTGCGAACCTATTCGGAAAAAGACGCGCTGGTGAAGGAAAAGAAACTGCACTTTGATATCTTCGTGCATCAGAAATGGACGCCTTCGCTAATGATGATTACACTGTACAACGCAATGAGCGGAGTGAACGAATTCAGTGACGATGCGACGTGGCGTCTGTCTGGGAACGTGAAGCTTGCTAACGGCCAAAAGCTTGATCTGACGAATATGCAAGCACCTGCGGAAGTGCCGCTGCCCAGTGCCGTGCTGCTGGCGACATGGTATGGCGAAAAGTTCAACCGCCTGTTTGCTAACAACGTGAAGATGCCGGATTTGAAATCGGTAGACGTCACGGTGGATCTGCTGCCACAGCGCCGTATGGCGGTGATTGAAGGGGCGTGGATTTCGTCGCCCGATGTGGAGCCGGGCCAGGAAGTGCCGGTAAAAGTATTCTTGCGGCCGTGGCGTGGAGATCGCATTGAACGCGAAATTAAGATACGCATTCCGTCCGATATTCCTTCAGGGCAACATCGTGTGATGCTTTCAGACGGTGATACGCTGAATCGCGCCCAAGCGCAGGCAGGCCAAACCAACCGTTTTATAGAGGTTGGCGAAATTGTTTCGTTGATCAATCAGGAACGCACCAACACCAAGCTGTACGCATCTTTAGTGCAGGCGCGGCCTACTGTCTATGCAGAAGACAAGACGCTGCCCAGTCTGCCGTCCAGTGTGTTGAACGTGATGCAAAGCAGCCGCTCTGCTACGCGCAGCATGATCACTTCGCCCGATACCACGCTTGAATTGGCCTCGCTGCCGTTTGAGTTTGTGGTGAGCGGTAACCAATCTCTTCGGATCAACGTGAAATAAATGAATCGTACTCGTACTTCCTTTCTATGCGCCCTACTGGTGGCGCAGTCGTCCCAGTTGCGTGCGGCTGAAACCAAAACCTGGTCTATTGAAACCAAGGCTGATTACGAAAAAGCGAAGCTCGAAAAAGTGGCTTTGCGCAGCGATGGCAAATTGATGCTGGCACCGGCGTTGACTGAGTTGCTTGATTCTGAACAGCCCTATCTGTGGACGGTGACTGAAGATTCCAAAGGCAATGTTTATGCAGGTGGCGGAAGCCCTGGGGCTTCGTCGGCAAAGCTTTTCCAAATAGACAAAGCTGGTAAATCGAAGACGCTGGCTGAGCTTCCGGGATCGGAAATTCACGCGCTGGCTATCGGCAGGAACGACAAGCTATACGCGGCAACATCACCGGACGGCAAGGTTTATAGCGTGGCCGGCAATGGCAAGTTTGAGGTTTACTATGACCCGAAGGCGAAGTACATTTGGGCGATCGCCTTTAATTCCGCAGGGGAATTGTTTGTGGCCACTGGCGATAAGGGCGAGATCCACAAAGTGAGCGCGGCTGGTAAAGGTATCGTTTTTTATAAGACGGAAGAGACGCATGCGCGGTCCATGGTGATTGATGGAAAAGACAACCTGATTGTGGGGACAGAACCCGGAGGGCTGATTCTGCGGGTTTCCCCCAGCGCCGCTGGCTTCGTTTTGCATCAGGCATCGAAGAAGGAAGTAACGGCAGTGGCAGTAGCAAAAGATGGAACGATTTATGCTGCAGCCGTGGGTGCAAAGCCTGCACCGGTTGCCGCAATAACCCCAGCGCCACCGCCACCAGCACCTGCTACGGGAGCCGCAATTTCAATCAACGCAGCAGCAGCCCCGCCGTTGTCTTTCGCCCCTTCTTTCAATGGCGGATCCGATGTTTACCGCATTGACCCGGACGGAGCACCGAGCCGGATTTGGGTTGACGGGGCTGACATCATTTATTCGATCGCAATCGGCTGTGATGGGAAGCCAGTAATTTCTACGGGCAACAAAGGCCGCATTCATAAGATCGACAGCGATACGTTGTCAACGTTGCTGGTCACCAGTTCCTCCACACAGATTACGCAACTGGCCCCAGGCGCGGGTTGCACGCTTCTTGCGGCTACTGCGAACGTGGGAAAAGTGTTCCGCATTGGGGCAAAAATGGAGACGCAGGGTACGGTCACCAGTGATGCCCTTGATGCTTCCTGGTTCTCTCAATGGGGGCGCCTTACAGGACGAAACGATGGCCCGGGCAAAGTGACTTTTGAAACGCGCAGCGGCAATACAGACCGGCCCGGTGCGAACTGGAGCCCGTGGGTAGGGGCAAGCGATCGCATTCAATCTCCGGCTTCGCGCTTCCTGCAATAAAAGCTCACACTGAACGCCGATGGTTCCGGCAATTCGCCGGTTGTGTCAGAAACTAATATTGCGTACCTGGCGAAGAACCTTGCGCCTACGGTTGAAGAGATCGAAATCACCAAGGCGAACTATAAGTTCTCTCCGCAAAGCGGCAGCATTTCGCCTTCGCAAACATTGAGCCTGCCGC
>JBBRJC010000543.1:0-3613 GCA_038220135.1 Bryobacterales bacterium
GCCTGCATCATTGGTGTTTTTGTGACCATTCCATGGGGCCACGCCGCGGTCACGGCAGCCTACCGCGATGCTGTCGGTTTCGACCCATCGTACGAAGCATTGAACGGATGAGGTTTCTGACCTGGGTGCCGCTGGCTGTTCTGGCAATCGTCCCGATTGATCGATTGCCGGAACTGGGGCTTTGCGGTTTCCGTTGGCTTACCGGACTTCCCTGCCCTTTGTGCGGCCTCACACATGGCCTGATCTACCTTTTGCACGCGCAATGGATGGCGGCTATCGATTGGAATATGCTGGCACCATTGGTGGCTTTGCTGCTGTTGGGCTATCCGCTGGTGAGCCCTCAGTGGTGGCAAATTTACCGCATGCGGACCATTTTCGGGGTGGTAACCCTGTTCGGCATATATGGGGTTTGGCGATGGTGCGCTATATTAGTATGGAAAGTCTGACGTGCGGCAGGGGCCGCCGGGCTTTGTCCTGTTAGCTGAATCATTTCCTATGTGGAAGGGCGATTACCTCTTTTTATTGCAAAACATGGTGGTGAAGGATTTCAAAATCCGTTACCGCAACATGTCGCTTGGCGTATTTTGGTCGCTGTTGAACCCGCTGATTTTGATGAGCGTGATGACGTTCGTTTTCACGATTCTGGTGCCGAATAACACGATTCAGAACTTTCCGCTGTTCGTTCTTTGCGGTTTGGTGCCGTTCAATTTCTTTACCGGTGCCTGGAACAATGGCACAATTTGCATCGATAACAATGCCGGACTGATTAAGCGCGTCCCAGTTCCAAGGGAAGTGGTCCCCATTGCAACCGTGCTGTCCACGTGTGTCCATTTGATGATTCAGATTGGGTTGCTGCTGGCGATGGCCCTGTTTTATGGGCGCGGAATCCACTGGAATTGGCTGTGGCTGCCCATTGTCTGGGTGCTTGCCATCATTTTTGTTATCGGCATTGTGCTGGTTACTTCAGCGCTTGATGTTTATGTAAGAGACATGCGATACGTGGTGGAATCGGCGTGTACTGTACTGTTTTGGGCGATCCCCATTTTTTACTATCCCTCGCCGGAAATTGCCGCACGGTTCTCCTATGTTTTCGACTACAATCCGATCACGGCACTAGTGTTTGCATTGCGCATTATTCTGATTGATGGCAATGCGCCGCCGCTTTCGTTGCTGGGTAAATTTGCGCTTAGCTCTTGCGGCATGTTCGTCATTGGCTGGTTTGTTTTCCGCCGCCTGAAATCGCGGTTCTTTGATTATCTGTAGACCATGAAAGTTATCGAATTCAGTCACGTATCGAAGTCTTTCCATCGCGCAGCGGGTCAGCGATTATTGCGTCAGTATATTGCGGAGCTGTTCGGGGGCGAGGACAAAGATCCTTTCTACGCGCTGAAAGATGTGAACTTCAGCATTGCTGATGGTGAGTGCGTGGGAGTGGTTGGTGCCAATGGTGCAGGCAAAAGCACCATGCTCAGCTTGGTCACTGGACTGGTTCCACCAACCAAGGGCGCCGTAAATGTACAGGGGCGAATTGCAGCGCTGCTTGATTTGGGCGCGGGTTTTCACCAGGATTTGACTGGCCGCGAAAATGTAATTCTTAACGCTTCGCTGCTTGGGTTCAAACGCAGCCAGGCTTATGATTTGTACGATTCGATTGTTGCTTTTTCCGAAATGGCGGAGTTTATGGAAGAGCCCCTGCGCACGTATTCCAACGGCATGCGCTTGCGATTGGGCTTCTCTGTTGCCGTAAATGTTGATCCCGATATTTTGATCATTGACGAAGTGCTCGCCGTTGGCGATCAACAATTCCAGAACAAGTGCATTGAAAAAATCTTCGAAATTAAAGAACGCGGCAAAACCATTTTGTGCGTTTCTCACAGCGGTGCCACCGTGCAGCAATTATGCGACCGCGCTTTGTGGCTGGATCATGGACAATTGGTGATGGACGGCACAGCCAACGAAGTTGTTCAAGCCTACGAAGGCCGGCAAGCCGCTTCACACGCGTAAGCCGGAACGGCTGTAGACTGAAAACATGTCTACAAGTGTAGCCCCTGAAATTTCTGCCCGCCCTTTAACCTGGCTCAGTGAAGAAGAACTGATGTTCCGTGCAACCGTGAAACGGTTCGCAAAGGAACAGATCGCGCCGCTTGTCCGCGAAATGGACGAACATTCACAATTGAACAAAGGGCTGCTAAAACAGTTATTTGAACTGGGGCTGCTGGCGATTGAGATCCCGGAAGAATATGGTGGGCAAGGTGGCACCTTCTTTCAATCGATATTAGCAATTGAGGAGATTGCAGCTGTCGATCCGTCAGTGGGTGTAGTGGTTGACGTGCAAAATACGCTGGTAATAAACGCGATGATGCGCTGGGCAACGACGGAGCAAAAGGCGCGGCTGCTTCCGAAGCTGGCGGCGGAATATGTGGGGTCCTATGCACTTTCTGAGGCCGGATCAGGGTCCGATGCGTTTGCGCTGGCTACGCGTGCGGTGGAAGATGGCGATAGTTATGTGCTGAACGGGCGCAAGCTGTGGATCACCAATGCTGCAGAGGCGGGACTTTATCTGGTGTTCGCCAATGTGAATCCAGAAGCTGGCTACAAGGGTATCACCTGCTTTTTGGTGGAGCGGGAATTTGACGGCTTCAGGGTTGGCAAGAAGGAAGATAAGCTTGGCATTCGGGCATCTTCCACGTGCGAGCTTTTGTTCGACAACTGCCGGGTACCGAAAGCGAACATTTTGGGGGAGATCGGTAAGGGCTACAAGATTGCGATTGAGACCCTGAACGAAGGGCGAATTGCTATTGGCGGCCAGATGCTGGGGCTGGCACAGGGAGCATTCGATCATGCTCTGGCATTTTCCAAACAGCGTAAGCAGTTCGGCAAGGTGTTGGCGGAACAGCAGGGGATTCAATTTCAACTGGCGGAAATGGCAACCAAGATTGAGGGGGCTCGGCTGATGGTTTATAACGCAGCCCGCTTGCGCGAATGTGGGCGGCCGTTTGTGACTGAGGCGGCAATGGCGAAGCTTTACAGTTCGACAATTGCAGAAGAGGTGGCGTCGCTTGCGGTTGAGATTTTTGGTGGGGTTGGGTTCACGAAAGATTATCCTGTAGAAAAGTTGTATCGGGATGCAAAGATCGGCAGGATTTATGAAGGCACCAGCAATTTGCAAAAAATCACGATTGCCAAAGCGTTGCTGGGGTAACCGGATTGCGCCGGACTGCATCCAAAGGTTGAAGTAAAAATGATGAATCGCTATTTTGTTTCCCTGATGATCGCCGCGCCACTTGGGCTTTTTGGTGCAGCCGCTGACAAGGCGGATTTGACCGAAGAGCAGGCGCGTGAAGTTGTCGTTAAGTTTGCGGCCAAAGAGGCAGAGTTTGCCAAGGCTCGCGAGGTGTACACTGACCGGCAGTCTGTTAAAACGCAGGAATATGATTCCAACGGGCGTCCTGGCGGCAAGTACGAACTGGTGAGCGACATCATTTTCAGCGCTGACGGCAAGCGGACCGAGCGGATTGTGCGGGCACCGGCTAACACGTTGAAAGAAATCAGTCTTTCGCCCGAAGACGAACTGGATTTGCGGTCGGTGCAGCCCTTCGTTCTAACCACCAAA
>JBBRJC010000544.1:0-3611 GCA_038220135.1 Bryobacterales bacterium
AAGGAATTGAAGAAATGGCCCGGCGTATCGCCGTGGCGCATTGGCGGGAATTAGTAAAGTTCGCCAGCCTCAACCGCCACCGGAAGCCAGTTTTGCTGCGGTGGCAGCGGGCATGTAGCAAATGGCGTAAAGGCACAAGGCGGACTATAAGCCTTGTTGAAATCCAGCAGGACTTTGCCATCCACGGCAGCATCGGCATAAAGAAATCGCGAAGCCCCGTAGGTGCTCTTGCCTGATGTTTGATCGCGCATCACGATAAACAAGCGCTTCGGGCCCGCTTGCAAAACTTCAAGCTGACAAGCTTGGCCATGTAGTTCAAACGCCACCACGCCCGGGCTTGTGTACTCTTCTTCCACATCAATCACGGTCGCCATAAAAACTTTGCGCGGCTCTGCATAGGCAATGAACCGCCCATCCATACAATATTCCGGCTTGACCGGATACCATTTGAGACTCTTGAAATCCCGGCGAAAGTGGCTCTTTTGGTCGAGCACGCGGAGTCCAACTTTCGGGCCACGCACGATCACAAAAAGCGTTTTGTCACCCACCGCAATCTTGTCCACATCCGGGCGCAATACTTTACCGGCATGCGTCACCGTATCGTCCTCGCGATGAAACATCAGCAACTCAACGGTATTCTCTCCCTGCTCAAGCCAATGGAGCCCGGCCACCGATAGCCATCCATCATCCGCTAATAAAGCAGTTTCCCGCTTTATGCGCCATTGTTCTATTGAATCGCTATAATCGCTCAACACTTCACCCTCTTTCAGACTTATCATAGAATCGTGCCTTCTCGAGGAAACAATTAACCCATGCAGGTTTTTGGCCTGACCCATATAGGGAACGTCCGTTCCAACAACGAAGACAGCTTCGCCATAGAAACTACCCTGAACACTGTGATCGTGGCTGATGGCATGGGCGGAGCAAGTTGTGGCGAAGTGGCATCGGCAATCACGGTTGAATCGGTACTCGCTTACCTTGCTGCCCCAACCGAAACATTGGATACAACCGACCGCCTCCGTGAAGCGATTCGATCCGCCAATCGTGACGTCTGGGAAACCGCCAAGCATCGCACTGAATGCCATGGCATGGGCTCCACAATCGTGCTCGCCCACTGGAATGAGGCGCACATCTGGATCCAGAATTCTGGTGACAGCCGCGCTTATCGGCTCCGTGGCGGCGAATTACAGCAGCTTTCCTACGACCAAAATGTAGGCAACGAATTGCGCCACAGCCTGGGCTTGACCGACGAACAAGTAAGCCGCTATCCGCAACGCAACGTCCTAACCATGGCCGTTGGTGTTGGCGATGAAATTTCAGTCCGCTGCTACGACGAAGCGATCGAACCTAACGACCTTTATCTACTGTGTTCAGACGGTCTGTACGGCCCGGTATCAGAGGAGGAAGTGGCTACAATCCTCAGAAAGCCTCTTGATTTGCCTGCAATGGCTGCAGAATTAATCGACATCGCAAATCACCACGGTGGGCCCGATAACATTACCGTCGCAATACTTCGAAACGCATAGCACTTCCTGATTTCGATACGATAGAAGCGACTCCATGAGCAACGAAAACTCTCCCCGCCGCTTTCTATAGCAACTTCGGCCTGACCTGCAAGGAACTTGCCTCAGGCCGGCCGATCATCGGCATTGCACAAACTGGCGACATCGCAAATCACTACGGTGGGCCTGATAACATTACCGTCGCAATACTTCGAAACGCATAGCACTTCCTGATTTCGATACGATAGAAGCGACTCCATGAGCAACGAAAACTCTCCCCGCCGCTATCGTAGTGAAAACTGGTTCAACGATCTGACACGCCTTGATGAAACGGCCATCTACCTGGAACGCTATGGCAACTTCGGCCTGACACGCGAGGAACTGGCCTCAGGCCGGCCGATCATCGGCATTGCACAAACTGGCAGTGACCTGGCACCATGCAATCGCATTCACGTCAGCCTCGCGCAACGGGTGCGGGACGGCATCCGCGACGCCGGTGGCATCTGCTTTGAATTCCCGGTCCATCCACTGCAAGAAAGTTGCAAGCGCCCTACGGCCGCACTGGATCGCAATCTCTGTTACCTCGGTCTGGTGGAAATTCTTTGCGGCTATCCGCTTGATGGCGTCGTTCTGATGACAGCTTGCGACAAGACCACGCCGGCCCTGCTAATGGCTGCGGCGACAGTGAACACGCCGGCCATCGTGTTATCAGGCGGCCCCATGATTGACGGCTATTTCAACGGCAAGCTGGCCGGTTCTGGCATGGCTCTTTGGGAAGGCCGCCGCATGTACCAGGCTGGCGAAATCAAGCTTCCGGAATTGATGGAAATGGTGTTTGCCTCCGCCCCTAGCGCCGGCCATTGCAACACCATGGGTACGGCACTTTCCATGAACTCGCTAGCTGAAGCGCTGGGCATGTCGCTACCTGGATGTGCGGCGATTCCTGCACCTTATGGCGAGCGCGGTGCCATCGCTTATAAAACCGGCCTGCGCATTGTTGACATGGTGAAAGAAGACCTGACTCCGTCGAAAATCATGACTCGCGCGGCGTTTGAAAATGCCATCTACGTTTGTTCGGCTATCGGTGGTTCCACAAACTGCCCGCCGCATTTGAACGCTATTGCGAGTCACTTGGGTGTGCAACTGGACGTAAAGGATTGGGAAACTGTTGGGCATGAAATTCCGCTGCTGGTGAATGTGCAGCCCGCAGGAGAATTTCTGGGTGAAGCCTACCATCGCGCCGGCGGGGTTCCCGCAGTGATTGGCGAACTGATTCGCGCCGGTAAATTCAACCCTGAAGCGATCACTGCGAATGGCAAAACAATGGGCGAAAACAACGCCGCCACCGTTAGTTCAGACCCCAATGTGATCAAGCCCTACAACAAACCGATGATGGCAAACGCCGGCTTCCTGGTTGTATCGGGAAACCTGTTTGAATCGGCTTTGGTTAAGACCTCCGTCATCAGTCAGGAATTCCGCAAGCGCTTGCTTGCTGAACCGGGCAACGAAGATTGCTTTACTGCCCGGGCCATTGTGTTTGAAGGTCCCGAAGATTATCATGAACGGATCAACGATCCTTCGCTCGCGATCGACGCGACCTGTATGCTGGTTGTCCGTCATGTGGGCCCGGTCGCCTACCCTGGTGCAGCGGAAGTGGTGAACATGACCCCGCCCGATTATCTGGTTAGGCAAGGCGTGCGCATGCTGCCTTGCATGGGTGATGGGCGTCAAAGCGGAACCTCAGACAGTCCTTCTATTTTGAACGCATCGCCCGAAGCTGCCGTAGGTGGCAACCTCGCCATTTTGGAAACCGGCGACAAGATCAAGGTGGATCTGAAGAACCGCACTGTGAACGTCTTGATCAGCGAGGAAGAGATCGCCGAGCGCCGCAGGAAATACGTTGCTCCAGAATTAACGCACGGCTCGCCGTGGCAGGAACTGTATCGTGAAAAGGTGGGCCAACTCCAGACAGGGGCCACTTTCGACTTCGCCACCAAATACCGGGATCTGCGTAAAATAGTCCCGCGTCACTCGCACTAACATGAAGATCCGCCGCGTCCACGTGCACACCGTTTCGATGACCGCATCGTGGCTAACGGAATCGGTCAT
>JBBRJC010000545.1:0-3594 GCA_038220135.1 Bryobacterales bacterium
GTCTAGGTTGGGTGGCGTTTGATCCGACGAATAATTTGTTGCCTACCGAGCGGCATATTCGGACCGCAGTGGGGCGTGATTATGCAGACGTGCCACCGACGAAAGGTGTGTTTCGCGGTAAGGCAGCAAGCGAGTTGAGTGTGTCGGTGCGAGTTTCAACGACCGATGCGCCGCCGGACGATAACGACGTGATGGTGCTGGTGGAAAGTACGCCGGCCTTGCCTGTGGGTGAGTGTGATTTTGATCTGGCGCAGCAACAGCAACAGCAACAGCAGTGAGAGAAGTGGGGCCGCAGCCCCACTTCCATCCTAACTCCGCTACTTCAGCCGATATCGGAGTGCCAGGCCAAGCAGCCCCAACGCTGCCAACCCCATCGACGTTGGTTCAGGAACACCGCCGCCAACTGGGGCTGCACTTTTTGCAAACACGATGCTACGGCCAGTGCCTACCGCACCCGGAATAAAAGTGTCTATGAAAACCCCGCCACTGGTATAACGATTTACGTCACCGCCGATGAGATTTACAACATAGAGATTGCCATCCGGTCCAAAGCGCATTCCCGCTGGACCATTCAGGTGGGCATCGCTAGCGAAATTTGCTAGCGGGGCTCCTGCTGAATCGAACGCTAGAATTGCGTTGCCCCATGCCGGTCCGCCGGATCCATAAGTAGCTGAAACAAGCAGCGTGCTTCCGCTAAATAGTAGTGGGCCAGCACCATTAGTCAAAGTTGGATTGCCGCTTATGAAAGTTGAAATAAAGGCGCCGCTGCTGTTAAATTTGATGACGCTTCCGCTTACACCGTCGCTAACATATAGATTGCCGCCGCCGTCGAACGCAAGCCCGGAGGGCGAATTGATTCCGTTTCCAGTTGCAAAAGCGCTCATAAAGGCTCCGGTTAGCCCATTAAATTGCTGGACACCCGAATTGCTTCCGACATATAGATTCCCATCAGGTCCAAAAGTCAGCGCACTGGGAAATGTTCCTGTGCTAGCGAAATTTGAAATGAAGGTGCCGGTGATAGAGTTGTACTGCAATACCGAATTGCTACCTTCACTTGCAACAAATAAGTTTCCATTGGGACCAATCCCCAAGCTCTGAGCGTTGTTTAAGCCGTTTCCAGAAATTGTTTGCAAAAGAGTGCCACTCAAGGTGTATTGATAAATCGCGCCAGAAGTACTGTCTCGACTGCTGACGAAAATGGAGTCAGCAAACGCTCCGGGCAGTGTCACCCCTGCCAAAAAAGTTATCCACAGTCTGTTGTTTTTCATTAAATCGATCCTCCGAGCCGGACCACGCTGTGGTCCGTACTTCTATATGCGGAATGCGGACCGAAAATTAGTAGTACTAAATAATTAAAGTTTGCCTTGCAGCGTTTTCACCCGTTTCATCTCAAATTCACCTGCGCTTCATCTTCGGCTGGTATAAGGTATTAAGATGCGTAAATTAGCGTTAACCCTTCTAGTTGCAGCCTTTGCGGCCCATGCCAATGCCCAGACGACTGCACGGCCGGTTCGTGCTGTTATCGATCCTGGTGTTGTCACAACGCGTCAGACTATCACCCCGTCAGGTGTTCCGGCCGTATTTCAAGGCAAGATCTATGGTGTGGCGTTCGGTGAAACGTCGCAAAAGCTTTGGGTGCTGAACGCAACGCAACTGTATGAGATGGATTGGCGGGAAAACAAGGTTCTGACCAATATCACGCACAAAAGCGCACCTGGTTTACTTGGCGTTGCTTTTGATGGCAAGCCCTACGTAGCAGCACTAAATGCCCAGAAGAAAGCCGCATTGTTTGGGACCAATCTTCAGCCGCTGGCCGAATTTGCTGGTAAGAATGCTGGCGGCGTGGCAGTTCGTAATGGAATTGCGGTGGTTCCTCTCACATCAGAAAATAAGGCGGCAGTTGTTGAAACAGCAACTGGCAAAACGCGCGGATTTGCAGCGACGGGTATCGCGCCATTTGCTGCCGCAATCAATGCCCAAGGCACTGTGGCTTATGTCTCCAACTGGGGTGGACGGAAGGCGGAAGCAAAAGATAAAACCGCACCTGCTGGTTTGGATAAAGATGCCGATGAGGTGGTTGTCGACGCGCACGGCCTTGCTGCTAGCGGAACAGTTACTCGCATTGATCTGGCCAGTGCAAAAGCGACGCACACT
Organism: Bryobacterales bacterium; assembly: GCA_038220135.1. GTDB lineage: Bacteria > Acidobacteriota > Terriglobia > Bryobacterales > Bryobacteraceae > JANXSF01. The sequence goes on from JBBRJC010000545.1 coordinate 2,155, forward strand.
ATTGCTACCGGCCTGCACCCGAATGGCGTCGCTTGGGACGAAAAATTCCAGCGGCTATACGTTGCCAATAACAATAACAATACTGTGACCGTGATCGACACGCGTACGCAAGCGGTGCTTCGCCAAATTGTGATCCAACCATTCGCACAAGCTGTGACCGGTATTGCGCCAACTGCCGTTGTGGTGTCTAAAGATGGCTTGAAGTTGTATGTTTCCTGCGGTGGAATCAATGCGGTTGCGGTGATCGATGCACGAACATTTTCCATTGATGGTTTTATCCCAACCGGGTGGTATCCGAATGCTGTCGCACTCAGCCCGGACGGAAAATATCTTGCAGTAGGCTCGCTGCTTGGTGCTGGTTCTGGCTGGCAGAATGAACCGCGCAAACGCTTTGTGCACTCTTATCGCGGGTCGGTAAATGTTGTGGAATTGCCGTCGCCCAGCCAATTGGCCAGCTACACGCGCGCCGTGGCCGAAAATAATCACCTTCCCTTGAAGGGCACTGCCGTACTTCTTCCAGTGGTTGCCAACCGCACGCCAACCGCAGTTCCCGCGCGGGCCGGCGATGCATCTCTGATTCAGCATGTCGTTTACATCGTCAAAGAAAATCGCACATACGATCAGGTTTTTGGTGACATGGAAAAAGGCAATGGCGATCCGTCGCTAACCATGTTCGGAGAAGACACAACGCCCAATCAACATAAGCTGGCCCGTGAATTTGTGCTGCTCGATAACTTTTACGCCTCAGGCGGCAATAGTGCTGACGGCCATCAGTGGCTCACGCAGGCTAACGAGGCGGCCTATACAATGTGGCCCGGATATCAGGGTCGCAGCTATCCCTATGATGGGACCGACCCGATCGGCATCACGCAAGGTGGAACGATTTGGGACAACGCGCGAGGCAAAGGCAAATCAGTACGTATTTACGGGGAATATGCTGGCCGGATGAGTGGCGGTACGGTAAAGCGATCGGAGTATTTACAGCGTTGGAAGGGCGGGGAAGATTTCACGACTACGTTCAACATCACGGCACCTATCGCGCATATGAACTCGTTTGTGGCGCATAACTATCCTTCCTATTCGACGGTGATTCCCGATGTGATTCGATCGCAAATCTTTCTGAAGGATTTCAGACAATGGGAAGCAAGTGGCACAATGCCGAATTTGACAGTAGTGCAGTTGCCATCGAATCACACAGCGGGGACAACTGCTGGCGGGTCCACTCCGAAAGCGATGGTGGCCGATAACGACCTGGCATTGGGGCAGATTGTGGAGGCGTTGACGAAGTCGAAATTCTGGAACAAGATGGCGATTTTCATTGTGGAAGACGATGCCCAGAACGGCGTGGATCACGTCGACGGTCATCGCACGGTGGCGCTTGCGGTCAGCCCTTACATTCGGCGCGGACAGGTGGATTCGACGTTTTATTCAAATCAAAGC
>JBBRJC010000546.1:0-3590 GCA_038220135.1 Bryobacterales bacterium
ATCCGATGCGATGTGCTTCAGCAGCCGTCACCGGTTCGCCAGTCAGAAGCATTTCCAAAGCAATGCCCCGCCCCACTAAACGTGGCAGCCGTTGCGTACCACCAAACCCGGCAATAATCCCCAGCTTCACTTCCGGCTGGCCCAACTTAGCGTTGGTGGAAGCCACACGAATGGTGCAAGCCATAGCCAGCTCCAATCCGCCGCCCAGGGCGAAACCGTTGATTGCGGCAATCACAGGTTTGGAAAACTTTTCAATTTTGCTCAAAACCCGCTGGCCGCGCAATGCAATCTGGCGCGCTTCAATCGGCGACGCTTTCGCCAATTGTTCAATGTCGGCACCGGCTACAAACGACTTTGGACCGGCTCCAGTGAAAATGATCGCCCCTACTTCGGAATTATTTTCAAGCTCTGCAAGCGCCGTCTCAATCTCTTCCAATGTCTGTGCACTCAACGCGTTGAGCTTCTCCGGACGATTGATCGTGATGGTGACAATGCGGTCAGTAATTGGACCAGTCTGAATGTGACAGGGGGACATATGGGATAATTGGGGTTTCAGCCCTTATTCTACCGCATGGATCCATCTCTCATCCGTAATTTCTCTATCATTGCCCACATCGACCACGGCAAGTCGACTCTGGCAGATCGTCTGCTGGAATTTTGTGGGGCGCTAACTCCGCGCGAAATGATGGAACAGGTACTCGACTCGATGGACCTGGAGCGTGAACGTGGCATTACTATCAAAGCCCATGCCGTTCGTCTCAGCTACAAGGCCCTCGATGGCATCACCTATCAGTTGAATTTGATTGACACACCTGGCCACGTCGACTTTACTTATGAAGTTGCGCGCAGCCTGCAAGCCTGTGAAGGGGCGTTGCTGGTGGTGGACGCATCGCAGGGCGTGGAGGCGCAGACGCTTGCCAACACATATCTGGCGCTGCACCACGGCCTGGATCTGATTCCGGTAATCAACAAGATTGATCTGCCTTCGGCTGAGCCCGAACGGATTCAGGAACAGATTGAACAGGTGATTGGCATCGACGCAAGCGAAGCCGTGATGACCAGTGCCAAATCCGGCATCGGCATTCGAGAAGTGCTTGAGGCTGTTGTGAAAAAGGTGCCGCCGCCCACGGGCAAGATCACCGACCCACTGCGCGCACTGATTTTCGATAGCTGGTTTGATTCCTATCGCGGCGTCATTATTTTGATGCGCGTGATGGACGGAACCATCAGAGTTGGACAAAAGATCCGGCTTTGGTCAAACGGCGCGGTCTACAACGTGGACGCTTTGGGCTATCAATCTCCCAAGCCAATTCCATGTCAGGAACTAACTGCGGGTGAAGCAGGCTTCGTTATCGCCAACATTAAAACTGTGAGCGATGCGAAAATTGGCGACACCATTGTTGACCATCTGAATCCGGCCACAGAGCCCTTGCCCGGTTTTGAAGAGATCAAGGCTATGGTGTTTGCCGGGCTCTATCCAGTGGAAAGCCACGAACACGGCCTGCTACGCGATGCGCTTGAAAAGTTGCGGTTGAACGATAGCGCCTTAAGCTTTGAGCCGGAAAATTCGGTGGCCCTTGGCTTTGGTTTCCGCTGTGGATTTTTGGGGCTGCTGCATATGGAAATTGTGCAGGAACGGTTGGAACGCGAGTTTCAGATCAACCTCATCACTACGGCTCCCGGGGTGCGCTACAAGATCACCGGGACCGATGGTTCTTTGATTGAAGTAGACAATCCAAGCAAGTTTCCCAACCCTACAAACATCTCCAAAATTGAAGAGCCGATTATTGAAGCCACCGTCATTACACGGGAAGACTTTGTGGGCGAAATCTTAAAGCTGCTCGAAGAAAAGCGTGGCGAACAGAAGAAGTTTGAGTTCATCAGCGGTGGGCGCGTGATGTTGGTTTATGAATTACCGCTCAACGAAATTGTGCTCGATTTTTATGACCGGCTGAAGTCGTGTTCGAAGGGCTATGCATCGCTCGATTATCATTTGGCCGGCTATCGCGAATCGCCAATGGTGAAGCTGGATGTGCTGGTGGCCAGTGAACCGGTGGACGCGCTGTCGATGATTGTGCACAAAGAATTCGCTTATGAACGCGGCAAAATTCTGATTGAACGGTTACGCAAATTAATTCCGCGGCAGATGTTTGAAGTTGCACTGCAAGCGGCGATCGGCCAGAAAATTGTGGCCCGGGAAACCATTCAGGCGATTCGGAAAAACGTTATCGCCAAGTGCTACGGCGGCGACATTTCGCGAAAACGCAAATTGCTCGATAAACAAAAAGAGGGCAAAAAGCGCATGAAGCGCGTGGGCCGTGTGGATATTCCACAGGAAGCATTCCTGGCGGTTCTCAGAGTTACCGGCGGATCCGACGACGACTAAACCATGCAGGCGGACTATGGCATTGATGCTCCTGGCGTAATTCGTAAGTTGACGATTGCCTCAATCTGTTGCGGCATTGGTGTGATTCTTACTAAGAGCTATGGGCTTGGGTTTCCGTCCGCCATTTTTGCAATCGAAGCGGTCTACATGATCTGGAGCAGCAAGACCGGCAAGCTGCTTCAGCGGGATCGCATATTGTCGATGGCCGCTTTGACTGGCAAGGAACGCGTGTTGGATGTTGGTTGCGGCCGTGGCTTGTTGCTGATCGGTGCAGCGAAGCAAGTCAAAAGCAGTGGCAAGGCGATTGGTGTCGATTTGTGGCAGCAGGAAGATCTTTCCGGCAACAATGCCGAAGCCACACAAAAAAACATCGCGACCGAAGGTGTGGCATGCCGTGTGGAATTGCATACCGGCGACATGCGCGAACTCCCGTTTCCTGATGCTTCAGTGGATGTAGTGCTCTCCAGCATGGCCATTCACAACATTTACGAAGAGCCGGGGCGAGAGAAAGCGCTACTGGAAGTGGTGCGCGTATTGAAGCCCGGCGGGCGGCTATTTCTTCAGGATTTCCGCCATACCGCGCAGTATGTAACAGTGCTGCGAAACGCTGGGTTGGCCGATGCCAAGCGCAGTGGGTTGCAATGGAATCTATTCCCACCAGCCAGAATCGTCTCTGCAGTGAAACCTAACGGACAGTAATTTCTTCGATCGCCAACCCCAACTCCCGCACATCCGGCGGAAACAGGAAAACCCGATCCACCTCAAAATGCAAATGAAGTTTTGCAGCCGGTGTCCCCAAAGCAAAACTCATCCCCACAGGCTTCTCGCAATCATCAATCCTCGTCCGGCCCAGTTCCCTTCCCTCAAGCGACACAGTAAAGTTGATCGGTGTTTTCGCGCCCTTGCAAAACCCGTTGATGTACAACTTTTCGCCCGCTGCCGCAGGGCCTCCTATCGTGACGTCAGCAGTCTTCGGCATCCAGCGATACCCAGCGTCACCGGTGTGCCAGGTTGGCCCCAAAAGATATTCGAATGCGGCCAAACCAACCTTCACATTCTTGGGAAACGGCTGCAATATGGAACTGGCTTGCAATTTTTCCCGATAGCTTGCGGTCACGTTTTTAAGCGCGCCATTGCGATTAGAAAAGACCACGGCCGTTTGCTGATTCAGCGCATATAGCAGCGCCTGTGGCGGCAACGTATA
>JBBRJC010000547.1:0-3588 GCA_038220135.1 Bryobacterales bacterium
CAGCAAAGCTACCGGGTTGAGCCAAACTGCAACCACCAATGCCACAGGCGATTTCGTTTTCCCCGCCGTGAAGATCGGCGGATACAAGATCACCGCCGAAATCCAGGGATTTTCCAAAGCCGTTGTTGATAATGTCACGGCCACTGTTAATGCCCGTCAGCGTGTGGATATTATGCTGAAGGTCGGCCAGGTTACCGAAACCATCACCGTTGCCGAATCAACTCCGTTGCTTGAAACCGATTCCAGTTCCAAGGGCCAGGTGATCGGAGAAAAGCAGTTGGCGAATCTGCCCATGCTGGGCCGCAACTATTCCAAACTGGCGCTGCTTACCCCCGGGGTGCGCGAATCACAAGCCGGAAATCAGGGCGATATCGCCTTCCGCCGCGAAGGCAGCTACAACGTCAACGGCCTGCGCAGCGTTTTCAACAATTTCCTGCTCGACGGCGTGGATAACAATTTCTACGGCACAACCAACCAAGGGTTCTCCAACCAAGCCATTCAACCATCGCCAGATTCGGTTGCCGAATTCCGCATGATGGTGAACAGCTATTCGGCTGAATATGGCCGCACCGGCGGTGCCGTAATGAACGTCGCCAGCAAAAGCGGCACCAACCAGTTTCACGGTGCAGCCTGGGACTACCTGCAAAACACGGCGCTCAACGCCACCGGATTTTTCAAGCCCACAGACAACAAAAAGCCCAACGTGAAGCGCAATCAGTACGGGTTCACCGTCGGTGGTCCGCTGGTGAAAGACCGCACATTCTTCTTCGCCGATTATGAAGGGTCGCGCTACATTGCCAATCCCTTCGGCCTCGCCAGCATTCCATCCATCGACCAACGCAACGGTATCCTTCCCGGTGATGTTCGCGTGCCTTACAATTTCACAGATTCCAATGGACGCCAGGTAACCGCAGGAACTATCATCCCTGCAGGCCAGCCGATCCCCATGACCAAGTTTGCCCGCCAGGTATTGGCCGGGCTGCCATCCCCGAATCGCGCCGGCGGCGGTGCACTCGGTGTTGCTAGCAATTTCGGAGGAGAAGTACCCAACCGGCTGGATGAAGACAAAGGGGCAATCAAAGTTGACCACAAGATCAACGAGCGGTTACAAAGCTTTTTCCGCTATGCCCAGCGCCGTCAAAACATCATTCAGCCGGGTTTAATCTCGGGCTTCAGCGGCGGAAATGCACTGGGCACGCTGGACGTTTATAACCAACAAGGCATTGCAGGGGTAACCTACACCCGCTCCGCCACCGAATTGATGGAGTTCCGTTTTGCCGTAACCCGCGCTGGAATGGACCGCCTTCCGGCTCAGGTTGGCGGACCCTCAATGCGCGACCTGTTTGGCATCACCGGCCTGCCCGAAGGCGACCGCGTTCGTGGCGGCATCACCCCGCAAGACATTACAGGCTTTGCCCGCCTCGGTCGCCAATCCACCAATCCACAAGCTCAATTTCCAACCACAATCAACCTCCGCGCCAACTACAGCAAACTGCTGCGCGCGCACAATCTGAAGTTCGGCTATGAATGGCTCAATCTGTTTGGTGATGTGGATGACACCAATCCGCTCTTTGGAATTGATGGCTACGGCGGTGCCTATTCGCGTCCGGCAGGCTACACTCCGCCTGCGGCAGTCGCAGGCAGCGCAGGTTCAATTTATTCGCTTTCTGATTTCTACTTTGGCGCGCGCAGTTCCTATCAGTTGGCAACGCAGCGAGTGGCCAAGATGAGGCAACAGGCCCATTGGTTCTACCTGCAGGACGACTGGAAAGTGAATAGCAAGTTCACCCTCAACCTCGGCTTGCGCTATGAATTAACCACCCCTATTTATGATGGCGAAGACAAGCTGTCCAACTTTGACCCAAGCACGAATAAGCTGATTACCACCAAAGGTGGTTCCTACAGCGAACGGGCCTTGCGCAACATGCAATTCAACAACTTTGCACCGCGCATTGGCGGAGCATATCAATTCACGCCCAAGACAGTAATTCGTGGTGGCTACGGCCTTGGTTATAACTACTGGAATCGGATGGCAAGCGCAGAATTGCTTGGAACCAACGCTCCATTTGTTACCCGCTTTTCCACGCCAAACTCAGCAGCCAATCTGGGCACACTCTGCACGGCTGACAATTATTTGAACTGCTTCCGCACTCGCGAACAAGGTTATCCGAGCGTTCTTCCCAGTAACGTTATCCTCTACATCAAAAAGGATCTGAAGTGGGGCTACATTCAGAATTGGCACCTCACCGTTCAGCGGAATTTGTATAAGGATGGGCTGATCGACATCGCCTACGTCGGCAACAAGGGTTCAAACCTGCCGCTGCTTGGCGATTTCAATCAGGCCCGGCCGATTACAACAGCCGAAGTCGCGCAGGGCTTAACCACGCTGGGTACTTTGCTGGCACGCCGTCCCTATCAGGGCTTTAACAACATCACCGGTGTGATCGACGATGGATTTTCCAACTACCACTCCATGCAGGTCAAGTTTGAACATCGTGGCCGCGACTTCACATTCCTCAACTCATTCACTTTTGCCAAAGCGATCGACAACGTCGGTCAGGTGCTGGAAAACACAAACGGCGGATCGCCCAACCCGCAGGACATCCGCAATCCACGTAATGACAAGGGTGCATCCAGCTTCGATCAGCGCTTTAATAACACGGCAAGCTTTGTCTACAGTCTGCCGGTTGGCCGTGAAAAGCGATTTGGAAAATCGATGCCAACCATGCTCGACCTGATCGTCGGTGGATGGCAAACTTCTTCGATTATCAGCACCACCAGTGGCCAGCCTTTGAATCTGCGTTACCCCGATACAGCCGGCCGCCTTTCTGATGGTCAGGCTGATTTCCTTGGAAACGTGGCACTGCGTCCGAATTTGATTGATCCGGCATTGGGGGCGAAGAATCCAGATGGTGTCCGCAGCTATCTGAACTACTTCAATCGGGCGAACCTTGCGATTCCAGATCAAACGCAACCCTTCGGCACATTGGGGCGCAACGTTGTGTATGGCTTCCCTCTTTATCAGGTGGACTTCACGGTTTCAAAGCAATTCCCCTTAAAGTTCCGCGAAGGTGCAAACTTGATGTTCCGCACGGAGTTCTTCAATGTGTTCAACCATACGAACTTCTCGGCTCCAACGATTGATATCTCAAATGCGGCGTTTGGCCGGTCCACCAGCACGTTCGATCCGCGCGTGATTCAAATGGCACTGAAGTTGACGTTCTAAATGCAGTAGCCCTCGCAGTAAGTCTGAGGAGTCCGGCTGGTAAAACAAACCCACTTTGTTCTTCACGCCGGACTTCTTGGAACTCAAACAAAGTGATTCACTGAACTTTCCCACCTCGATTTCCCCTCTTTTCAGCCGCTTGCAGAATTCGATCGGGTAGTACTTTCAAGCCTCCTGCTACTTTTGAAACAGGAAGACAAATCGCTGGCCAGCGTACTTCCCAATTTGTTGAGTCCGCGCGGCCGGAAAGAAATTCCATTCGCTGACCAGGTCGCAAGGCCGAAGTGTGTCTGGCCTTGGATGGAGCTATTCTTAGCAATCGAGTCTTTTTCAACCATGATGGTAAAATGGCATTTGGGGCT
>JBBRJC010000548.1:0-3587 GCA_038220135.1 Bryobacterales bacterium
AGACTGGACCCAAACCGGCAATTCAATCCGGATTATTTCGAAGATAGTTATCGAGCTATGTTCGCAAGTAGTTCGGTTGCCTGCGCCCAACGTTTCGCCCCGTATTCGGTGTCGCGCTTGTTTTGCCAAAGATTCAGGCTATTTTGATAGGCGATTCGGGCATCGGTGGAACGTTTAGCTTTTGCCGCCATCGCGCCAAGCGCTTCATGGATGTCGGACCGCGCTGCAAGAATAGGCACTTCATCGGGGTGGGGTGATACCAGGGCTTCGCGAAGGGCTTCATTTAGCGTCGCTTCCGCTTGAGACATCTCACCAAGAGCTGATTGAACGCGCGCCAAACGAACTAACGAACTTAGCCAAGGATAAATCAATAACCCTGCTTCAGGGTACTTTCTTACAAGTTGGCGTTGCGCGGCGCAACTTGCAAGGTACTGTCTTTCCGCTTCCCGATACATACCAGCACGTTCTGCAATTCTTCCCCAACCTACGCCTCTGAGAACAATCGTCCGGTTAAAACCAGTCAAATACTCGGCCTCCGCTGGTATCGACAGAAGGATTTGTTCGGCTTGTGACAGATGCAGGGTAGCCTTTGCCGAATTTACTTCACTTTCGGCAAGTGCCAATATCAGCATTGAACTGAGCACATCCAGTTTTGCGCGAATATCGTTTGGATCTTTTGCAGCAATACTCTCGTCGCTTTTCAACATCTCCTCAAATAGTGGAATTGCCTCTTTGGGATGGTCAATGTTTAAGTTGCCTGGGTGACTCAAGTATTTTCCATAGTGACCTTTTACATTCCCTAAGTCTCTAAAATAGTTGACCTCATGAGGGAATTCCAACGTCAACTGCCTGAGTTCCGCGAGGCCTTTCTGCATGTTGCCGGTTGATTCGCTCATTTGTCCCAATTCACCCAAGTTATTGCTGAGCCTTATATGTGCGATCGAAATCCAATAACGCGCCGCCGTATCCCCTGTTGCCTTATGCCAAGCTTGAGTATGTTGTAACATTTGACGCGCTTCAGGCAAGGCCTCTTGCAGTGCCCCCGAGTAATTGATGGATAGGCTCAAACTTAAGCGAATGCGAGTTTTCAACAGCCACAAGGGGTCACCATGCTGCTCTGTTACCTGGTTTGCAATCCGAAGCGATCGCTGCAAATGCAATTTCGCCTCCCGCATTTCCCCCTGCTGCCATAACATCGTTGCAATTTTCAAATAGCCCTTTGCTAGCGTCTGTAGCGCATTGGCGTCAGGGTTTTTGACATTCGTCAACCGCTCTCCGATGGTAAGGGCTTTGCGGTAGTTCTTCATGGCTTCTTGCGGCGCACCAAGATTCGCTGAAAGTGGATTCCCCTGCACGTCGCCAATCCGGTCATAAGCAGAAGCGAGTTCAGCGGCCAAACCAGGGTCGCCTTCACTGTGAAGTGCAAGATTATCCAAGTACTCAAGCGCTGTAGAAACTAGCATCTGGTGAGCCCTAACCGAGCCGGGCAGCTTCTCAATCTCATCATGAAATTCGAAAACAAACCGGTTCGCCAATTTACGGACTTGGGCGAATCGGGCCTGTGCTTGCTGCGCCTGCCGCCATGCCACCCAGGTTCCTGCCGCAAGTGCCAGCACTACTGCCCCGAGAGCGACAAGTCCGATGCGGTGTCTGCGTGCGTATTTCGACGCACGGTAGGTAAAGGTGTCCGGCCTTGCCGATACCGCATCACCCCGCAACCACCGCCGCAGATCTTCGGAAAATTGCTCCACCGACCGGTAGCGGCGCACAGGTTCCCGCTGCATCGCTTTCAGGACGATGGTATCCAGATCGCCACGCAATCCCGGATGACCCATAGCACTGGGCGGCCGCACGTCGGTTTCGCAAATCTCTCGTGTCAACTCGGCTGGGTCGTAGTTCTTCAAACCATGTGGCTTTTGTCCGCTTAATAACTGATAAAGGACCGCGCCAAGCGCATAAACGTCTGTGGATGTTGTCACCCTCTCGCCACGCACTTGCTCCGGACTGGCGTAATCGGGCGTCATCATCATGTAAAACCCGGTGATGGTTCTTAGCATGTCTTCTGATGCCGGGTCTAGCAGTTTGGCAATGCCGAAATCGAGCAGCTTCGGCACACCACCATAGGTCACCAGAATATTGGCGGGCTTCAGATCGCGATGAATGATTAGCTTCTGATGGGCGTAGTTGACGGCGTCGCAGACTTGGCAAAAGAGGGCGACTTTGGCGGAGTTGGAGAGATTGTGTGAGGAGCAGTAGTCTGTGATGGTCTGACCCGGAACGTACTCCATGACCAGGTACGGCTCGCCAGCTTCGCTTGTGCCGCCGTCCAGCAGCCGGGCAATATTAGGATGTTCCAGGCCTGCTAATATTTGGCGCTCCGTGCGGAAGCGTGCAGTATGCGCAGCCTCGTCGGCAAGGCCTGTGCGGAGCATTTTGACGGCGACTTCTTTGCTGTAATGGTCGTCATCACGAACGGCGAGATACACTGCCCCCATGCCTCCGCTACCGAGATTTCGAGCAACCCGGTAAGGGCCAATCCGCCGGCGGGAATGCGGTGTAGCGGCGGTGACTCTGAATGCTTCCCGTTGGACAATGCTGCCGACAAAATCACCGGAATCGAGATCATCACTGGCAAGCATGGCGGCCAGTTCATCGCGCATTTGCTTATCAGTGTCACAGTGGCTGGAAAGAAAAGAATCCTGATCAGCGGGCGCAAGTTCAGAGGCTTCCAGAAAAAGCCGCTCCAGTTGCTGCCATCTTTCATCAGGACTCATGTTGGGAGTGGGTCCCAGTGAAGTTTTATCGCGCCGCTTGGTTGTGGTTCAAAACCAGTCCTGGGCCATTCGCCTTGATCGCACTACGAACCTTCAGATTCTGGTTGTGCTGCAGCATCAGTCCTGGACCGGCCTTGATCGCACTACGAACCTTCAGACTCTGGTTGTGCTGAAAAACTATTCCTGGGCCATTTGCCTTGATCGCACTACGAACCTTCAGACCCTGGTTGTGGTTAAAGTTCTTGCTACCAGCTTTCACGTTTGTCTTGATTGTCATCGTATTCACTCTCGTCCTTCGATTCAAATCAGCGAAATAATTTCGCTCTCGAATAGTAGAGCGCAAGACAGGATCCAAACCGGCAATGGATTTGAAAAAAAATCTGAAAATCTTTTGCCAGACCTCTAACGGCCGACTGCGCCCAGCAGTTTCGTCGCCTGAGCAACCCGTTTGGCCCCATATTCTGTGTCGCGCTTGTCTGCCCAAAGGGTGAGGCTTCTTTGGTAGGCGGCCCGCGCGTCCATTGCGCGCTTGTTCCCTACCGCCAGTGCCCCAAGTGCTTCGTGAATGTCTGAACGTGCGGCAAGCAGCGGAATTTCGGTTGGATGCGGCGAGGCAAGCGCTTCCCGGAGCGCTTCATTAAGCGTGGCTTCCGCCCGGGCAGGCTCGCCGAGGGTTGACTGAACACGCGCAAGCCGAATCAGCGAGGTAAGCCAGGGATAAACCAGGATTCCCGCCTGCGGGTACTTTTTCACCAAACTGCGTTGTGCCTTGGTTGTTGCTTCGTACTGCGCTGCCGCTTCATGCAAGTTGCC
>JBBRJC010000549.1:0-3576 GCA_038220135.1 Bryobacterales bacterium
ACGTCATAATCTTGGGCCATCCCACTCCTACTGCAATCGCCAATCGGAATTAAACATCCCCGACCGTATCACTTCCCCATTCTCTTTCTTCACAATCGCCCAATCGCCCTTGCGCGGATACAACAACGCATTGGTCCCCACAAACTCTTTCACTCCGAATGTGTGCCCACTGTTAAGCACCACATAGCGCCCCGGTGCCAGCGGATTTGGAGCAATCATCTGCAACGTAAACAGTTTCTCTGAATAGCGCTGATCAGCAATTCCAAAGCTGCCATTGATCCAGCGAATCGGCAATTTAGCCGCAATTTGCCCCAATAGTGGATTCGTTGACGGAGTTCCCCACAGCACCAGATGATACTTAGCCATATCGGCCTGAGTGACTTTCGACGCCTCACGCACTGGCAAATCCCCACGCATATACCGCGACCATACATCAGCAAATTCTTTCAATTCCTGCGGCATCTCTCCGGAATAAACACACAGGAAGGCATCCATAAATGCATCGTCAATCGGCCCTTGCAAACCGCGCCGCTTATGCACTGCTGTCTGTGGGCCAACCACCCAATTACCATCTTTCTTAGTGAACTGTTTCCCTGTGATCGACTCCCCATCCAGCGATATAGTGCGCGTTGTATCGATCTGCAAAGTCCGCACATTTTTCGTCGTAAACTGCGTGCCCTTGCGCGTCAACGTAGTCCGTTCGTAGAGGTTTTCCATCGCATCAATCGAGAAGTCGCGAACCTGCCCATAACGCGGCGTATAAGTAACAAATTCAAAATCGCCAATCGGCTTGCGTGGCAAATTGCGTTCTAAAAAAGCATCGGAAAGTTTCTTCGAATCCGGATGGAATTTGTGCGCCGTTTGTGGCCCAACCAGAAACAGAATTTGCGGTGGTTTCAAACCCAGCCGCGCGATTTCATTCTTGATATTTGTGGAAGCCGCCAGTTGCGGATCAATCTCCCCACCGTAACCCACCGTTGGCACAATCATCGCATTGGCGGAATAATCGACCGCATCGTAAATGTGCATCGCCGCCCTCTCCGCTTCCCGCGCCGCCTTCACCTTGGCGTAGCTCATGGTCTCGGTAAAACCAGCCCCCGCTTCGATCGCCGCCCAATGTCCCGGATAGTGCAAACCAATATGCCATGTACCAGCGCCACCCATGGAAAAGCCGCGCAACACAATCCGGTTCGGATCAATCGTGTACTGCTTAGTCACCGCATCAATCGCCTCAAACACATCCACTTCGCCAGCCCAGCGATAGGCATTGTTGGTGCGTCCAAAAACTTCCAACTGAATGAAATCCTGCTCTGGGGGCAGGGCCTTATCGGAATCATGTCCGGCAATAAAACTCACCTCAGTCAGCGTCGCCCCACGCCCGTGCAAATTCACATCCAGCCTGATTGGTTTGCCAGGTTGATAGCTGGCTGGAATCATCAACCCATAAGGTTGCACGCTACCATCGATCCGCGAAACATAACCACGCACCAGACGGCCTTTCGCACTAATCCACGGCGTCTCGCCTTTGGCCAACAGTGCCGCTCGCGCAAGGCCACGGTCCAATCCGGTCATCGCATTTTTGTATGATTCGTTCGAGTAGAATTCAACCTTCGAATAGCGAGCCGCCCAAACTGCGGCTTTGTGATAAATCGCCACATCGGCAGCCAATTCCATGGGTGTTGGCCGCTTCTTCATCGCATTGATAGCTTGTTCCAGTTGCTTGGTTTTCGCAACCAGACTGCTCAGCTCTTCTGTAGATGGTTCGAAGGATTTCGCCTGATCCTGCGCAATGCTGGAAACGGCCAAAAGGAGGGGAATAAAAAAGAGGGTGCGTTGCACCCCCTTATACTATCTCGTTAGAAACAGAACGCTCAACTGAAATCAAAACTAGCTTGCGTCGTAAGCAGCGTACAGTTCCATCAACTTCCGCAAATCAGCTTCATCGGCAGGCAACGTGTTCACCAGCGGCGGACGCACCGGCCCACCACGCAAACCAGGAATCATGTCCATTGCAGACTTCATGATCGACACTTCATACCCACGCATCCGGTCGCGCAGCATATAGAGCGGTGCCACATACTTCGCAATGATTGCGTTCAGCGTTTCACGATCGCCCTTCAAGCCAGCATCGGCAATGGCAAGCGAGATCTTTGGTGAAATGTTTGAAATGCTCGAGGTGTATGCCTGGCAACCAATCGCGAAATACCCGGGAGCGCAATCGTCACCCAATCCGCCGATCCATGCCAAACGGTCACCCATGGTCGCAATGATGCGTTGATATTTTCGGATATCGCCCTGCCCATCTTTCCACATCTTCAAATTCGGAACCGCATCACACAACCGCTGCACTTGCGAAGGTGTATAAGCAGCCCAATCGCGCGTGTAGAAACTGAGCGCCAAACCACAGGCATTGTTGACAGACTTGAAGTACTCGATCATGCCCGTTTCCGGAGCATTAACGTAGTAAGGAGGCATCACGAGCAACGCTTCTGCGCCGGCATCTTCCATCTGCCGGGCCATGGAAGCAGCCATTGTTGCATTGAAGCCAACGCCCGCCACCACAGGCATGCGCCCATTGACTGCTTTAACCGTAGCCCTCACAACAGCTACGGATTCTTCAGGCGTCATCGAATAAACTTCACCTGTGCCGCCAGCGGCAACCATAGCGCAAAAGGGATGCTTCGCCATCCAATCAACGTTCTTTTCCAACGCTTCGATATCGAGCGACAAATCGTCTTTGAACGGCGTTATAGGGAAACCGAATACGCCATGAAATTGCTTCTTAGGGTCAAGCATAGGAGTCCTTCTTCAACTACCAGCGCGATGAAATTCGTTGCCTATTCCGATCTTGCACTTTCCGCCTCAATCGTCGCGCATACGACAGGGCAGCTTATCATAATGCTCACGGCTAAGCCGGGTTCATACAAACAACACGATCCCGTACAGCTTCCAAAGCCGCCACGGGTCTGTCGCCGCCATAAGTCAATAGGAATCACCTACCACTGCGAGGAGGCAGCTTCAGTTCGGTGATCCGCATTGTATTTTTCTGGAGGAACTACTTGCGCATTCCGGCGTTGGGGCTCTTCAATCTCTGCTGACGACGCTTGCGCGCGGTGCGCTTCGGCTTGCTGATGATGAAGGTGCCTGAGCCTACGTATTCTGCGCTATAAAGCTTTTCGTTTTCGGTTGCCATGTCTCTATACATTCTACACTATGTCGATGGCTGGTAGTCGGCTGTCATGTGACATCACTTCCCGGTCGTGCGGGAGTAACGACCCTGAGCACTGACCATGTATCTTGCTCCAAAGCAATCGGGCCCACTCTCGGCATCGAGGTAAACTGATACACGCACCGCGCCTGCACCATTTGCCGCCATCCGCGTGCTCCCCAGATGATCTACAAACAAGTAGAATATCGCACAATCGCTCGCCACCGCATCTCCATACTCCGCCACCAACTGGCCCCATGCATCATACAAAAATACCGTGTCGTTCCCTGCTGTATTCCTCTTTTTTACCCGCCGCCCCTCTCCATCATAGTAGTAGCGCGTCGTGTAAGCGTTGCCACTCACCGTTT
>JBBRJC010000550.1:0-3546 GCA_038220135.1 Bryobacterales bacterium
GCAGTCCAACAAGCAAGGTAGTTATCATTGATAAATGTGTTTGTTTTTTCATTGAAAAAATTTTCTTAAGCTAATTTTCTACAGCAATATTGAGTGACTGCGTGCCGGCCACGCCCCGCTACGGTCGCTCAGGTGTCCCCAATAAACAACTGCAATGGCGACACAAATGAATTCGTTCGCCGCACAATTTGCCCAGTTGGAACCTCCGGACTTATCGCACCAAATCCGACCCCGTACAGCGTAATGGTCTCGCCGGCATTGGCTGGAATTATTACAGTTAGAAGCGTGCAAACAATCTCGGAAATTAGTTTCATGGGCTCGTTTCGATTAACTTCCTTCAGTGTGGTTACGCATTTGGCGTTGAAAATCCCAACTTAAATTGAAGGATAATTGCTGAAATATTCCAGAACCTCAAAGTGGGCCAAAGGAAATCTGGGAATGACCTCGTTGGACGACTCCAGTCCTGGAAACTTCCGGTAAAGTGCGTGGGCCACTTGGCCCCCATGGAATGCTTGCAGCGGTAATGCCTCGAAAAAAGCTCGTCCAGGTATTGTTGACTGTTCGAACCACCCGCGCGAAACTGCGTAATCAGCTCTTCGTCGCTGAACTGATACCTTTCGCCTTCCTTGGTTACTTAGGGTCACTGCGTATTTCTCTCATCGTATAGGACAGTATGGATCTCTTTGTGGAACAGAAGTCTGTTAACTATTCAAAGAAAACATTTAGTGGGCTAGAGAGGCATCGATTGGCGATTCGCAGTTCTAGGTGAAAGGAAGACGGAGTCTAGGTTAGTACTCATGAATAACCGAGGGATAGGGATCGCATAACTATACCCGGTACTTGGTTAAAACTCGGCCTAGACATGTTCAACATCAAAAAGACAGGTTGGCCCTAGTTTTTGAGACATCTTGTCTCAAACTCACCTACGCCATGCCATACGCCCTTTTGTTTTCCAATACATAGGGATTGGCAATCGAACTGCTTTATCAGTTGCATGACAAAGTATTCTTTCCACGGAATCATAGTTTTATTGCTTTCCGCGACCCTGTTTGGACAACAACCGGCTGAAACAAATCCGAAACTCTCACCCGATTTGAATCAATCCATTGCAGCCCTCAATAGTGGCCGTGTCGATCAGGAAGTGGATGTCATAGTCCAGTATCAGCCTTCAACGAACTTCAAGGCCGCAATCTCGCGCTCTGCCCGCAGGGGCAGCCGGAGTCGGGTGCAGAATGAACTTTCGCTGATCCATAGCGCTGTAGTTCGTGTGCCGCTATCGGAAGTGGAACAATTGGCCGCATCGGAAGATGTGCTCTACATTTCTCCAGACCGGACTGTAAGCCCCACCTTAAATCATGTGCGGGCAGCTACGGGCGTCGACACACAATGGGCGAAATGGGGATACGCGGGCACCGGCATCACTGTGGCAGTCATCGACAGTGGCATTGCGGCAAACGAAGCATTCTCCTATGGATCTACTTCCAGAGTTGCTTATTCCAAATCTTTCATTTCAGGGGTCACATCTACGGCGGACGAATATGGCCACGGATCTCACGTCGCATCAATTGTTGGCGGCGATGGGGAAGGCCTTGTGTTGTCAGCCGCAAAATACCGTGGCATTGCACCGGACGTGCAGTTAGTGAACCTCCGTGTTCTGGATTCGAACGGTTCAGGCAAAGATAGCGCTGTTATAAGTGCATTGCAATGGATTGTGCAAAACCAGAAAGATATAAACGCCGACTTACAAATTCGAATAGTCAATCTTTCCTTGGGAAGACCAGTGATGGAGAGCTACAAAACCGATCCTCTGTGCAAAGCGGTGGAGGCTGTTTGGAATGCCGGCATCACGGTTGTAGTTGCTGCGGGTAATGATGGCCGGACGAACGTTAACAATAGTTTGGGATATGGCACAATTAGTTCGCCAGGCAACGATCCGCTGATAATTACAGTTGGAGCCGTCAATCCAAAGAATACTGACACCCGCAGTGACGATATCCTAGCCAGTTACAGTTCCAAGGGACCTTCGGTAATTGACCACATCGTGAAGCCTGATCTGGTGGCTCCAGGCAACAAGATTGTTGCCTTTGCCACCGGCGTGTTGAAGAAGAATAACCCGGGCAATGTTGTGGATTCAGCAAACAGTTACATGCAACTGAGCGGAACCAGCATGGCAACACCTGTCGTTAGCGGTGCAGTTGCTTTGCTATTAGACCAGAATTCATTCCTGACACCGGATCAAATTAAAATCAAATTGATGGTATCCGCGTGGCGTGGCCTACCGTCATTCAGCGATATCACCGATCCTGCAACCAAGGAAAAGTTCACGGTTCGTAACGATGTGTTCACTGCGGGTGCCGGGTATATAGACGTCAACGCAGCATTGAGTAACACATACACTTCAAAGCTTGCCGCACACTCTCCGGTTGCCAGGATTGACCCAAAAACTGGAGTCGTTTCCCTGGTAGTCGCAAAAAACGTTGTCTGGGGCGATTCTACACTTCCGAATAACGTTGTATGGGGCGATCGCGTAAAAGGTGATCAAGTGGTCTGGGGCGATCAGGTGGTGTGGGGAGACAAAACAATAAAAACGCTGAATGTTGTCTGGGGTGATCAAGCCATATACTGCTCTAACATATCAAACCTGGTTTCTGGTGAGGCCAACAAAACCCTGCTCAAGGGTGAATAGTTAAATCCGCAAGTACAAAACGGCCCGGCTTGGTGAGTAACTCCAAGCCGGGCCGTTTGCTATTTCAATTTTATCTTGTGGCGCTTTAGTGTCATACGCAGCAACAACGAACTTTCCATTCCGTTCGGCAAGGGTTAGAGGTCGTCGACCCGAAGCTTAACGGTAGCCGACCTCCAGGCTTGGTCGAACTCCCGCTGAACCCACTCTGCATTGACGGAATTCCCCTGCTTCTTCAGTGCTTCCAGCAATCCGAACAAGGCGCGGCCATTGCGGGGATTCAGTTCGAGTTCGTGACGAAATACGGCCTCGGCTTCAGACGGCTTGTCTTGCCGGAGCAGCGCACCGCCGAGAGCCTCACGCTCAGGATAGTGCCATTCGGGGGGTTCCATGTAACTCAGTTTGTCTTGTAAGTCGACGGCCTGCTGAAAGTAAGTAGTCTCATCCGCTGTCTGTCCTTTGGCACGGGCAATGCGACCATCGAGATCGGCCAGTCCAACAGCAATGACGGACGCGGCGGAGTTGATCATGAGCTGATCGGCGTCTGTGAGCGCATTGCTGAGCGCGCTCATCCTTTCGCGCTCCGCAGCCGCTTCGGCGACCTGTCCGAGGCCGGCGAAGGCGGCACCACGCGCGTAGCGGTACATGGCATTCAGGTATTTGTTTTTCTCGGATGGTGCCGGTATCGCGAGCATTTCCCGCCACTTGCCGAAGCGAGTGAAAGTCAGCCATTCGTAGGTGGCATAGGGTGCGATCATCGGCATCTCATCGATCGCGCCGTTTACGTTCCCCTTCAGCAACCGGGCATACTCCAAAGCGCCATCGAACTGACCCTGCATCATTCGAACGTAGGAGACAAAGTG
>JBBRJC010000551.1:0-3517 GCA_038220135.1 Bryobacterales bacterium
ATTCACAGCATCGCCGCGCGTTGACAGCAAATTGAATTCCTGGGTCCAGAAGAAGAAAGTTTTCTGGCGGTCTTTATTGTAGCGGCCAAAAGATACAGGGCCGCTGAAGGTGTAGCCGAAATTATTCAGCTTCAGTGGCAGCACCTGATGGGTAATCCAATCGCGGGCATCGAAGGCATCGTTGCGCAGAAATTCGTAAACCGATCCGCGATACTTCTTCGTGCCCCCGCGCGTTACCACGTTGATTTGCGAAAATCCGCCGCGTCCATATTCAGCGGCGAATGCAGAAGTCACCACCTTGAATTCGGCGATGGTTTCAACCGATGTGAAAGTGTTGAGCGACGCACCCCCAACGATCACGTCGGCATTGCTGCCGCCATCAATGGTGAAGCCGGAGGTGGAACTACGGGACCCGTTGATGGCTATCGACGGAGTGCTGTTGGGGTCGCTCCGATCAGCCATGTCGCTGGCAACACCGGGCAATAATTCCAGCAGCGTCATGAAAGAACGGCCGTTCAACTGCAACTCACGAACCTGGTCGCCCGAAATAAGCCCGCCTTGCTCCGATGTTTCAGTTTCAACCAGAGAGGCGCCGGCCGTCACGGTAACTTCCTGCGAGGTATCACCAACTTCCAACTTCAGATCAATATCCAGGTGATCGCTGATGTGCAGTTCCAACCCACTGCGGGTGCTTTGCTTGAAGCCGGCATGGGTGGCACTAAGTTGATAATTTCCGATACGCAGCGATGGCAACAGATAGGCCCCGAGTGCGTCGGTTCGCACCTTGCGAACGGCACCAGTGTCGATGTGCGTGGCTGTTACTTCAGCGCCAGCAATCGCCGCACCACCGGAATCGAGCACGATGCCGCCAATGTTTCCGGTGATCTGCTGCGCATAGGCTGCGGATACAAAAAGCAGTGCTAAAGTCAATCTCATAGAGTTGAGCTGATTCTACACCGAAAACATGAAGTTTCAATGAAAAATGGGTGCCCTAAAAGAGCCGGGCACCCTGGCAGTTTTCCAACTTCTATACTTTGGCTTTGCGCCGCATCCAATAAAGCCCAGCCAGTAAGCCGCTTCCCATCATCATGTAGGTTGCGGGTTCTGGCACGGCCCCTACCGACAAAGGCGTGGGCGTTAGTGGCGCGCCCATCAGTCGCTGATGTACCGTTGCGCCCTTCACATCCGTATAGATCGTGGCATTAGTGGACGATTGCCCAGCGCTCATCAGCTCAAATGTTCGAGCCTGCGCAAATACCGCTTCAAACGTGGCCGCGTTTAGCGCCTGCTGCACACGGCCCGCGCTGAATCCGTCACCATTGTCATGCACCACGTCCCAAATCGCCAATTGAAGTGCAGCACCGTCAGCCTGTGTATTCACCTGCGGCCAATAGTTATTGAACAACCACGCCGCCCGAGCACCGTTGTTAATGGTGGAGACGTCGAGCGTATTGACGTTCAATGTTTCAAGACCAATGCTGGAAAATAAGTCAACGCAGAAGACTGTTTTGGGCATGTAGGCATTCAAGTTGATCAAAATCGCACCAGCCCACACATTTTCATCCATACCGTCAGCTCGAAGGCGAAGGTTTTCGCCGTGCGAGGTGTCAACCCCCGTCACGGTGATTGTAGTAGCCAGTGATGCAAGCTGGAATATGCCTATAAGTGCTATTGTTTGTAATGGCTTGAACGTCATACAAGTAGTGTGTCATGGGGGTTGATAGGAATAAATCGAGGTACTGCACTAGATTGAAACCAAGTGTCGCGTATCACCTTGGGTGTGTAGATGGTCTGAAAGTACTTGGCCCAATCTGGCAAACCTTCATTTCCTCAGACTGGGGTTAGCTTCTCTCAATGCTTATCACCGGCACTGTGTAGTAACCTAGTGACGCGAGTGGAACATCTGCCATCAACGCGCCGTGCCTTTGTTGGTTTAGGTGGCGCTGCTTTCATTAAACCGTCACTTCCTGCCAAATCGGCTGCCCGTATTGTTGGAGCTAACGATCGAATTAACGTTGGCCTGATTGGCGCGGGCATGATGGGCACCGCCCACCTGCGCGCACTGTTGCGGAATGGGCAGACCGATAATTTCCAGCTTTTGGGCGCGAGCGAAATCTATAAAAAGCATAGCGAACGGGCCAAGCTGTTGACCGCGCTCGACACCAGGCAAATGCATCATGACTATCGCGACCTGCTTGATCGCAAAGACGTTGATTGCGTTTTTATCGCCTCGCCCGACCATTGGCACGCGCAAATGGCGCTTGATGCGATGGTTGCGGGTAAGGATGTTTATCTGGAACCGCCGCTGGGATTGAATCTTCCGCAGGCTGACGAAATTTACAGAGCCGTCCGGCAATTCAACAGGGTGCTGCAAGTAGGTAGTCAGTGGGTTTCTCATCCTCGCTATGCAAGGGCGCGGGACATTGTTCAAAGTGGCGGGATTGGGGAACTGTTGTGGGCTCAAGGCTCGCTGAGCCGCAATTCCCGGTATGGCGACTCTAACTCATACATAGATATGGAGGCTACGGCGAAGGATGTGGATTGGCCGCGTTGGTTGGGCAATGCGCCGCGACAACCATTTAGCGGGGAACGCTACTTTCGTTGGCGGAAATATTGGGAATATTCCAGCGGAATCGCAACTGATCTTGTTTCGCAAACGCTAATGCCTCTACTGTTTGTGGTGGGCCAGATGTATCCGCTTCGAGTGATGAGCAGTGGCGGTATTTTTGCTTTCAAAGACCGCGAATCCCCCGACACCTATTCGAGTGTGATTGAATATCCGAAGTTTATAGTGAACCTCGCTGCGTCGGTGGCCAATGCGTCGGCTGGCCGGGCGATGCTGGAGGCGATTCACGGCCGGGGTGGGTCGATTTTGATTGAACTGGATCGGCTCACCTGGATTCGCGAGCCTCAACAGCGAGTTGAAACGTTTGAGTTCAAAGTGAACGCGGCTGAGTTATTCCGGATGCATGCGCGGGACTTTTTCACAGCGATGCGAGCACGCCGGTTTCCTTCAGCTAGCATTGAATTGGCACATCAGGCGATGGTGCCGCTGGACCTGGGAATCAGTTCCTATCGGACTGGAGAGGTTCGCAACTTCGATCCGGCAACCAGGACACTGGTGTGGCGCGGCACGGGACGGCAAAGCTATGAAGGCACCGGGCAGAATTTCCCCGGTGAAAGGCCAGTTGAGCCTTAGCAGCCCGTGGTTCAAGTCACTCGTTCCGGGCCTGGGCTGCGACCGCAAAATAGTCAGTCCCTCAGAGACCCTACAACGCATCCCTGCGGCTTGTTTGAAGGTTTAGGTGTCCCCGTTTCGGGTCGTGAGATCGGGATTCCTCGGTGACCTGACTTTAACCACGAGCTGTTAGCGTCAACTATCTAGAGCTTGTCCCGTATGCCGGTATTTTCAAGAAACTATTCCGCGCGAAAATTATCGTGTTTAAAACGAAGCACTTAAGTTGGTCCAAGTTGCCGCCTCTTGGCCTGGAATCAGAGAACCTCGCCTAATGGTTTA
>JBBRJC010000552.1:0-3501 GCA_038220135.1 Bryobacterales bacterium
GGCCGATCTGGCCGACAACCCGCTCGGTCAATTTCTGGCCCGTCATCCATTCTTGGCTTCGATCTTTTATGTTTTCGTAACTCTAGTCGTTCCCGTAGTAGCGGCGATGGCCTCGCAGTATTCCTCCAAACACTTGCACGACTGGTGGGAGTGGTCTCAAACAAGGCGAAAGGCCCACAAAATATCCGAACAGTTGTCAACGCTTTCGAAACGTTTAGAAGCGGAAAAAGCGGCACTTGCCCATCGAATTCAGGCTTTGCGCGATGAATGCCAGGAATGGAAGGCACTGTACTCGCAACACCATCAACGCGGCCGCGAGTTTGGCGCCCGTCAAGAACCCTATTGGACCGTACCCCTTAAAGCCACTATGGCGTCGGGTTTGGGGTTGCTATTTATGGGGCCGGGGATACTGTTACTGACTCCCTTTATAGGCATTCTTTGGCCGTTCTTGTGGCTAGGACTCTTTCTCCACTATCGCAGGCTTTGGATCAGTCCCGACCCTTACGAATTCTTCAAGCTAGCCCGGGTTGAATACGCGGAAAGAGCGGCAGATGCGAATGACGCCGAGGAGCCTCCTGATTCCGCGCTAGCCCGCCGTGTCCTAAAGTCTCGCAAATCTGCAAAGGACAAAGAGGCGCTGCCATGATGCGATGGGTAAAAATCGCTGTGGCGTTCCTCGTGCTGGCAACGCTTGTCGGTTGTACCCAAAGCGCTCCACCATCCCGACATCTGGTGGTGCTAATAGACGTCAGCGCGAGCATCGACCCCCACGCAATGACCGACGCATTTCTCGCCATCCAAAAGGCGGCCAAGGCTTTGACGCGGGGCGACACCATAACCGTGATTCCCATCCTGGGCGATGCGGACCTGGACTCCCAGGGCCGCATCATCCGGCTGACCCTCCCCATGGATAGGCAAACCTTTGACCAAGATCTGAAGGCCTTTGGGATCACGCTGCAAAAGCAGCTGGATGAACTGCATGCCGCCGCGATCGCGCATCCCGGGGATCGAACGGACATCTTAGGAGCTCTCCGGCTGGTTAGAGAAGAGCTTGAAACTGATAAGGCCGGAACAGGAAAGACCCTGGTGATTCTCAGCGACTTTATCCAGGATGATGGCCGGTTCAATTTTAAAATCCTCGCCGCGCTAAGCCGTTCCGGGTTGGCACGAGACTTTGCGATTCAAACCCAAAAAGACAACCCTCTAACTCTACCCGCAACACGAGTCTTCCTGGGCCGACTGCGGAGCCGGGACTTGGGAACGCTTGACGAACCACGCAGAAACGCCATCCAGCAGTTTTGGACGCAGTACTTCAACTTAGCGGCATGCAAGGTGCAGGTCGCTACAGACGGGCCCGCCATGGTCGAACGATTCATCCGTGATGCGTCAGTTTATTGCGGAAATTGACACTGCTCTCACCCTACAGCACACCGAAACATACAGCACCTAAAAGGAGATGGTTATGGCAAGCAACAATAAGAAAAGTTCAAAAGGTAGCGCCCCAATGCTTACCAAAGCTGGGGCGAAGATCGCGGATGCGGCTGAGAAGGGAATTCGAGCCGGTGCAATTGCTGCGCTAGATCTGGTGGAAGGCACCCTGCAAGCGATCCTCACTCCACCGCGAAAAAAGTGAGGATAATCTTGCACGGCAGCTGCCCGGCAGAACCGCTCAAAGCTCTTTACGGTCTGATAGTCCACTGCAAGCGACACCAACCGCCATTGAACCCGCTCTAGGGCCGAACGAGGGAGGGCCGCCAGCGTCAGCAAACAGCGGCTGTGAGACATCCAGTCGGTAAGTAATCGGGCTTTCTTTCAAAGCGTTCAAGTTTTTCACTTCAAGTTGGTCCATGGCATGAAAGGGCTGCCTCCATCCCGAAGCAATTCTTGTTTCAATAACCGGAATAAATCGCTTGATTTGTTTTAGCTAGATCGGTTCGTGATACTTTTTTCGGCGTTGGCGAGAAATGGAATGAAAAACTCAGAGACAAGGTTAATACAAAGTCTGCGCCAAGAAGCGCCGATCCGAGAACCTGACGACTTTGTTCATGTTCAAAATTGTGGTTCCTCTTACAAGTCCGATTTTGCAATCAAAACCGATTTTGTTATACGGAGATTTAAGGTTGAAGCGATCCCATTTTGATTCACTTGCCTTCCAAAACTTAGTAGATCCCGCTGAAGAGCATTACTTGCGTGAAAATCTTCAACCGGAAGCCTTTAGCGATATCCAGAGCGAGCGCGCCAAAGCAGCCCTAGATTATCTGCGGCGAGCAAGCCGAAAAACTTCGGTGAATACAAAGGCAGCCCGAAGGATCCCTCCAAAACGAAGTCTTCGCCGCCCTAACAAGGGAAGCATACGAGACAAGTTATGAATATTCGATGTAAGAGTGGGAATGCTTTATCCAAAGAAGTCCTTTAAGATCAACTACCTTTCACCAAAAAACGTCGTGATTCAGCTTCCACCTTCCTTCGGAAAACCTCGACATTTTGATGTTATTCCGTTTTCTGGAACAAAATTCAAATGTTTGTTGACAAGTGACCATATTCGTGTATGTTGATTGCGTTAATCGCACTAGTCAATATTGTCTTAATCCCGAGTGGTTCTCAAGCAAGTAGAGAAACTGTCATGAAGGGAATTCTAATGTCATTGAAGAGTTGCATTGCATTCGTATTGTTTTGTTCATTGAGTTTCGCCGCAACCACCAAAACACCCCCTGTAACCGCAAAGCGCGATGCC
Source organism: Bryobacterales bacterium (assembly GCA_038220135.1). Classification (GTDB taxonomy): domain Bacteria; phylum Acidobacteriota; class Terriglobia; order Bryobacterales; family Bryobacteraceae; genus JANXSF01. The sequence continues at coordinate 2,735 of JBBRJC010000552.1, forward strand.
ATCGCACTGTCTATTTTAGGGAGTTCGCTCACCGCAATGGGCGTTACCGGCGGGCCCGCAGCCACCAGCATGGCGGTCGGAACGATCACCTACGCCGATGGCAAAACCGGCACGATGACGGTGAAGAGTTTGGGAGTGGATCACGTGCGGCACGACTTGGTAATCGGCGGAGAGACCCTCAGCTACGTGATTAAGGATGGCCAGGGGTATCTGCTCAAGGGAGGCAAGAAGCACAAGCTGCCCTTATGGATCACCGCCCACAAAGGGCCAGAACATATTCCCGCATTTTCTCGAATCGGAGAATATCTGCTGCCTAATAGAAATGTGGAGTTTCTCGGTGATGAGGACGTCAACGGGCGCACCGCTCACCACCTGAAGCTTTCGGCGTTTGTCGCCGATGATCCGGCCGCGCCTGGCGCGGCAAAGATTGAGGCGGACATCTCTGAAATGCATATTTTTGTGGACGCCAAGAATTCCACGGTAGTAAAGATGCAGAATTTTGTCTTTTCACCAGAGACCCCGGTCAACCGTTCGGTGGCGGAGACCTACTACAGCGATTACAGCGCTGTGAATGGAATTCTGGTTCCGCATCATTTGATCCGATATGTCGGCGGCCAGAAGGACTCCGAGATTACCTTTACTTCGGTCTCGGTGGTCGCCGCATGATCACAATCAGATTTCGACTGAGTTTACTGCTCGCAACCCCCGGGAGTTTGACGTGAGACCTCCTATCTCGATATTGCTACTGGCTGCGCTCCTTTCCTGCA
>JBBRJC010000553.1:0-3499 GCA_038220135.1 Bryobacterales bacterium
GTTTGACGTTACAGACACAGGAATAGGGATTGCTGAAGATAAGGTGGAAGGGATATTTGCAGCTTTTGGTCAGGCCGATGGTTCCATGTCTCGCAGATTTGGTGGCACCGGCCTTGGGCTGACAATTTCCAAGCGGTTGGCCGAATTGATGGGTGGCCATTTGACAGTGAAAAGCCAGGTTGGCAGGGGGACAACATTTTCATTTCAAGCTTGGTTTGAGTCAGGTCAGCCAGACCCGGAGAAAGCGCTACCTGCACCCTGGATCAATCGTACAGATCCGATGCGCATCCTGCTGGCTGAAGATAACAAGGTGAATCAGTTGGTGGCACTAAAGATTCTGCAAAAGCAAGGTCATAATGTAGCACTTGCTGAAACGGGAACTGAGGCGGTCCGGCAGCAGCTGGCCGGCCGCTTTGAACTGATCTTGATGGATTTGCAAATGCCGGAATTGAGCGGCATTGAGGCCGCAATCGAAATAAGGAAATGGGAGGCCGGCGCGGGGTTAAAGGCGGTGCCGATTTTCGCCCTAACTGCGAATGCCGACGAAGAATCCGCCCGGCATTGCATGAAGATTGGGATGCAGGGAGTGTTAACCAAACCGTTTCAAGCGCGCGAATTGCTGGAATTGCTGGAAAGCATTAAGCAAGCCGATCTAGGTGAGTAGGCAAGATTGCAAAACGAACCCAATCCCAAGTATCTTTAGCGGCTTCGTCAACTCGAAAATGCCACAGTGGGTATTGAAACAATGAGGATCACTGAACTTTTTTGCCTCGATTTACCCTGCTTTCAGTGGCTTGCAGAAATCGATCGGGTAGCACTTTCACGCTCCCTGCTACTTTTGAAACAGGAAGACAAATCGCTGGCCAGCGTACTTCCCAATATGTCTAGTCCGCGCGGAGACAAAACGTTCCCGGCGTTCTGAATGGAAATCCAAATTGCAAAAGCGGCTGGGGAGCCGTGAAATGCAAGCTGAAAAGCAGGCTGCTTGGCGGCAGTCGAGAGGGTGAAATGAAGGACGCCGGTCGCATGAATTTTGCAGTCAATTGGTTCGCGATGCCGCACTGCGTTTGCACACCACCTACTCTATGTATTAATGTGAGGCGTGATTACACGACGTAGGGATATCCTCAAAGCTTTGGTCGCCGCACCGCTTGCGCTTCATGCTGCAACTGCGCCCCCCAACATTCTTTTCATTTTGTCTGACGATCACAGCAGTCCCTACTTGGGATCGTATGGCGCCACCTGGATGTCTACGCCGAATCTGGATCAGTTTGCCAAAGAAGGAATGCGCTTCGAACGCGCTTTTACCGCCGCCCCGCAATGTGTGCCGTCTCGCACTGCTTTGATGACAGGGCGTTCTCCCGTTGCCGCGCGCATGGGCCGCTTTAGTTCGCCGCTGCCGAAAGATGTTGTCACTGTCCCCGAAGTTTTGCGGTCGAAAGGTTACTTTACCGGAGTTTGCGGACGCTATTTTCATCTCGACGGATCAATGAACCCGTCCCCAACAACCGAGCAGGTTTACGAACGAAATCACATGCGCTCCTGGAAAGATCGGGTTGACTTCATGAACATTTCCTCGCAAGGGCCAACGCCGCAACTGTTTGAGGAGTTCCTGGGGAAGGTGCCCAAAGAAAAGCCCTGGTTTTTCTGGATCAACTACAACGATCCGCATCATCCATGGGATCGTGAGGCGGGTAATGTGGATCCGGCCAAGATCAAAGTACCGCCTCATTTGCCGGATCTTCCGGAAATCCGGGACGACCTGTCCCGCTATTGCAATGAAGTGGAGCGTGCCGATAAGTCATTCGCCCAAGCCATGAGCGTCTTACGCAAACACAATCAGGAATCGAATACTTTAGTAGTTTTCATGGGCGATAATGGCATGGCTTTTCCTCATGGAAAAGGATCGCTGTATGACCCGGGCGTGAATGTGCCGTTAATTGTCAGATGGCCCGGGCACATCAAGCCTGGTGTCACTCGTACCTTGATTTCGGGCGAAGATGTGGCCGCAACGTTCATGGATGCCGGTGGGGCTCAATTGCCGTCAGCAGTTTCTGGGCGTAGCTTTTATCCACTCCTGACCGGTGGGAAGTATGAACCGCGGGAGTATGTGTTTAGTGCGAGACTGCATCACGGCAATGCAGAATTTGGTCCTGAAACCAAAGCTGCCACTTTCGATCTATCTCGTTCTGTGCGCAATAATCGATATAAGTTGATTTACAACTTGACGCCGCAAATGGAGTATTGGCCAGTAGACAGCGGCCAGGATCCCGGTTGGCAGGCAATGTTGGCGGCCCATAAGGCGGGCAAGCTGAAACCGGAACATGAAAAGGCCTATTTTCAACGGCCCCGGCCAGTGTTGGAATTGTACGATCTGGATGTGGATCCGGGAGAGCTGAATAACCTCGCAGGGCAAGCTCAACATAAGGATATGCAACTATCTCTGATGGCTGCGATGCAGGAGAAGATCATTACAGATTACGATTTTGTACCGCCCGTGCTTAATGAAGCGAAGCCGCGAACCGGGCCGGCAGCGAAGAAGAAAGCCCGATAACCGAGTAACAGTACTACTAACATCAACTAACACGCAAGGACTTGCATAAACGATACTTGCCTACCTGGAAGATTGTGCTACCATAATCTTTTATCCGGAGTGCCAAAACCATGGGATTGTCCATGACTACGCCGGCAAGCTCAAGCTGGCCGTGGTATGCAGTGCAAGTGCGAACTGGCGGCGAATTGCGTCTACGCACAACGCTGGAAACAAAGGGCTATGAAACCTTTCTGCCGACTTACCTTGAAGTAAGGCGATATTCTGATCGACTCAAAAAAATAGATACTCCACTATTTCCTGGATATATCTTTTCACGTCTGGACATTACTAAGCGGTTGCCGATTTTGCAAACGCCCGATGTCCATGCCATCGTATCAGTAAGTCGTGTGCCGCAACCTATAGAAGAAGCAGAGATTGATGCAATTCGAAGTGTAGTAAATTCAGGCACTACGGCACTTCCATGGCCGTACTTACAAGTTGGCGATCGCGTAGTGGTTACTTTCGGCCCTCTAACAGGCGTGGAAGGCTTTCTGGTGAAAATTAAGGATGCAGAGCGATTGGTGCTCTCCGTAAACCTCCTGCAGCGGTCAATTGCGGTTGAGGTCGACCGGACCTACATTAAGCCGTTACCGAAAAAATAAGGTTTACGGTACCCAAAGCACGTAAACCACGTAGCAAAGCACGCAGCCAATTGCAGCGGTGACAAGCCCTGTGACCAGTCGCTTTTGCAGAAACAGAATCAGCACCATCCCGGAAATAGACACCACCACCATCAACGCTGCTGAAAGGTCGATCATCCAACCCCAGACCTTGCCCGAGTCGCGCCCCTTGTGCAAATCGTTGATAATTGCGACAAAGCCCATGCGCGTTTCAGTCAACTCGTAAGTGCCTGAATTGCGCTCAATGAAGGCGTCCGCCGTATAGCCTGGGCCCTTGAAAGAAACC
>JBBRJC010000554.1:0-3496 GCA_038220135.1 Bryobacterales bacterium
CGATAGAAAAACCTGAATCACGCCACCCTTTCCAGGAACATTCACGCCATGCACAATCCCAATTTTTACCGTTCCCTTGAACACGCTATAAACCGTATACGGCGTCTCGTAGGTTTCGTAGATTGCGTCCATATCACTGCCCAGCCGCGCCTTCAGGCCCTTGAACAATTCCGCCCCATCTTTTAATCGAGGAAACTCTTTCAGGTCTTCTTTAAAAGTTGTCATCTCTGGATAGAGGTACTTCAAGTCCTCAGCCGGATTGCTAAGCGTGCAGCCAATCGCGCCCCACACCATATTCGGCAGCACCAAAGCCATCAACGTCAAAACAATAATTCCATGTTTCATGAGTGTTTCCTTACCGGTAAAAATAGTATTGAAGCGCCACAATTGTGGCTGGCGGTCCCGGCAACCGCTGCTCTAATCGGCGCTCCACATTCAACTTGATCCAGTGCAAATTTGAATTCCCAACGTCATTCCTGAAGTACCAGGTAGCCTCCCCGATCATCGAAGCATCCGCCCCACCACCACGCTCGGTAAAGCGCCGGTACTGCGCAGCCAAACCCCACTTGCGTGAAGCTCGCAGATACTCCACCTGTTGCAATTGCATCGTCACCGGATTGCGTGCATCACGTCCACCACTCCATTCCGTGGTTAGCGACAGCAACCCCGTCGGCACGGCGCGGCGATATCGCGCATCCACGCCTGCCCGCTTGGTTTCCGTTGGATTTTGCCGCCCGTGTTCCATAGAAAGCCGCTCACCACCAAGAATGGAAACGCCCGCCTCCAGCCCATACTGCGAGCTATATTTGTTCGCAAGACTAACCCGCAAAGCCCCCATCCCCCGCTGCCCCTTAAACGCCAGATCGTATCCGGAACCCACAAGATAGTAAGCGTCATAGTTCAGATGCTTATTCAAAGATCCCCAAAATCCCGTATACCAATCGCGTTCAAAACTAAAATTACGTTCGTTGGAAAGCTGCATCACCGCACCATGCGTATCCGTTTGTAGATTCAATCCAAACGGAACATAAAAACGCCCTGCCCGAAAATTGAAATGCCCCACCTGCTTCCCCTTTTGCCCATCACTTAACAAAGGATTCAACACATTGTAGAAATCAAAATACAGGTTGTGATATTCAAACGCCCACCCCGCGCGCCCGACCCCTTCCATGTCATTCAACACCGGATTAAAGCCATCACGCCGCACCAGCCGTCCTTGAAAATTAAAGCTGGCAAAGGTCGCCGTTCCCGTTGAAAACTTCTTCAGCACTTCAAATCCCACAGATTGCCGGCTGGCAAAATTTCCATCCTCGTCGCTTGTAAACTGCGACATGATTTCTTTTCTCAAGCCAAAGTTCTCAGTAAAGAATGCCTTCAACTTACCGCGTTCCGGCTGCTTCACTTCAACCGCTTCCGGCTTGGTTGAGAGGCCTTCAAAGGGGTCCTGTGCAGACCCCTTCGCAAGGAAAACCATCCCCACCAAAGCCACGTGTGCTAATTTGCTCAAAGTCATTTGCATTCGCCAAATCCGACGCTACTGACAGCAGGAATGTTCACAGGTCTGATTGCTGACCGCCAGCAATGCAGGTTCACTTGCCACCGGCAAACGGCCGTACTTCGCAAGCGAACGGGCAGCGCTTTCGGAAATCGCTGGCAGGGTCGGCGCAACTATCGCCGGCATCTCTAAACATTGCGCCATCGAAGTGCACTTGCGGCTATGCGCGGCCAATGTCTGGCGCTCAACTTTCATCTGCGCTTCTCTGGCGAGCAGGCCGCCTTCAGCAACCACCTCACAGCAGGATGCAGCCCTCGATATCACCGGCTGTGCTGCCTTCATCGCAGCCTCTTTCGCCGGAGTGTAGCGGCCATACTTTCCCTTGTGACGTTCCTCCGCCAATTGACCATCGGCGGCCATCATCATCGACGCAAACAATGCGCCAGTAAGCAAAACCATTGTGGTTTTCATAAAACATCTCCTGTTTATTTAAATAGGCAACAAAATTCCAGACGCGTAACGCAAAGCCGTATCAAAACCGGCAATCGAAACCAACAGGAATCACAAGGAGTGTCTTAACTAGATGAGGATTTGATGAAAAGCGACGTACCTGTGGCTAAGCACCATAGGCGCGATTAAACGGCTCGCAACAAAGTTAATAACAGGCTGAACTGCAACGGAAGGACCAGGCGCTGGAGCTTCTAAAGCAATTCCCGCATCATCCAACTGCGTTGTAGCCGGTGGAACTTGATGCGTGTCCATATAGATACACCCGGGGCGGGCGCAATCTTCCGGTAGGGGGGCATGCTTGCCAGGGCAGCAGGCATGATCAGACGTGCTCTGCGCTTTCAACGAATTCGCACAGGCACTAAGCGAACCAACGGATAGAACTGCCGCCACCAGCGTTACCAACACGAATTTGATTGCGGCGTTCATCTGCACTTTCCACTGCATGTAACCGGCCAAACCACTTCTCTTTGTTTATAGCACTAATTCGCCAGCGTCCCCAAGTAACTGTGTAAAATCACCCACCTCGAAACACCCACAACTGCGGTGGACAAGGTGAGCTTCTCCACAACTCCCTCCTCGCCCGCAGTCTGATGGAAAACGAAGACCAGCCGCCGCGAAGATATTCGCGATGCATTGCCGCCTCAGGCCAAGACGTTAGACCAACCATTGAAGGCATTGATTCAAGACCTCAAGCAGCGCGGCTTGCTGGACCATACGTTCATCGTATGGGGCGGCGAATTCGACCGCACCCCGATGCGCGAAAACCGCAACAACGTGGAAGACCCCTACATCGGTCGCGACCATAACCCTGACGCATTCACGATGATGATGGCCGGCGGCGGCTTCAAGCGCGGCGTCAACTACGGCGCCAGCCAGTGCTGCCGGCACTCATGGCAAAGATGAATTCCATCGAATAATTGTCGCGCGGCACCTTGTTTTTGGCCTGGTAAGTGAGTCCGCCTTGCGCAGAAAGAGGACTGCGGGCACCCTGCACGTCATACACCGTCCGGGGTTGGCCGAAAACCGTATCGGTAACAAAGCGATTGTTCCCACTCGGGTTGGCCGCTGTGAGAGGAGCGCTCCCAACTCGTTGCGGGTTCAGACTGCCCTGGAAGAGATAGTTTGAAACTTGCACCGCATTCTGAGCCTGACTCAGTCCCGTCGACAAAATGAAAAGTGAAAAAAGTGCGCGCATAATGCCCCTCGTCACGGAGTCTAGCACCTAACTGCGCTCACGGCCAGCCTCCTGGAGGTCTTGAACCGCAGCAAATCGTCGAAATCCCTCCGCACACGCAACTGCGCTCTCCGCCCCATGCGGCTTGCTTCAAGCGGTGCTACCGGAAACTTGCCGCAGTAGGTACTACATCCCGTTCCTTTCGGTTAGCCGGCAAACCGCAAACAATCCACTTGGCCGTGTAGTCGCCAAACCGGACATGTCCGCTACTTACTGAGATCTTTCAGGTCGAATTCCTGGCCGAGGGCTCACTTATT
>JBBRJC010000555.1:0-3487 GCA_038220135.1 Bryobacterales bacterium
CACTGGCGGGCCGGTCGAATGCGCGATTGATCAGCTATAAAGAATCGAATCACTTGTTCATGAAGGGCTTTGACAAGTCGACGCCGGCGGAGTATCAAAAGGCGGGCAAGGTGCAGGAAAGCGTGATTGAAGATATTGCGAAATGGGTGAAGGAACAGAAATAGTACATTGCCCCTGCGAGTACTTATTGCATGGGGCAATGAACTTCAGTCCCATAGGACTAAGAGCTTATTAGGGTTTCGTAGGGTAAATTCAAGCCCTTGAATTCATAAACGTTGACCGGGATCAGTCCGATAGATGTATATATGCGAGAGAGGCGAATACAGCCGAGAATGATGTGCGCAGACCTGGTGGATGTTTGTTGGGTGGACCGTAAAGGTCAGCTCAAACGGACGATCGCCAATCTGGAAGATATTTCGGAGTCAGGGGTTTGCCTGCAAGTTGATGAAGAGTTGCCGTTGGGAACGGAGATTCACATCAGCTACCCGAATGGCGATTTTGCGGGAACAGTGAAGTATTGCGTATACCGCGAAATTGGTTTCTTTTTGGGGATTCAATTTGGTTCAAACGTAAAGTGGAATCAGAAACGGTTTCACCCACAATATATGTTCGATCCAAGAAGATTGGTTGAAGCGGAAAAGGAAAGCCGGGAACTGTCTCCGGCCACCTGATCCGCTTCACACCTAAATGAACCTATAGGTACCGGGCACTGGCAAAGGCATTGCCTGCATTTTTAGATCGTAGTCGAATTCTTTGGGGAGCAAATCCTGTTTGGAATTCATGATCATGTCCCAGCTCACTTCCATACCGGAATAGGCGGACTCCCGGGCCATGATGCAAGTTAGTGTACTTTCTGCCACTGCCATTGCGTGGTTAATGTAAGGCCCATCCCCTCGAATCGATTTTGCCATTGCCGTATGTTCGTACATGTAGGGAATGGTGTTTGCCGTAATCCCCGAAAGATCATGCGCATTAGACCGGCCTTTTGTGCCAATCACCAGTTCATCCACCTTCCGCGCTAAATTTCCAATGGCAGGATACTGACGGCAATAGCTGGACATGCGAACTCCGTTTGGATATTCAAAGTCAGCGCCGATGTGATCGTAAATGTGTCCGTAGATCTCTTCTCTTGGACGCCACGACGCACCACCCATGGCCATCACTTTTTTCGGCGGCCCACCCATCAGCCAATTGATTACGTCGATATTGTGCAGGTGCTGCTCCACAATCTGATCGCCGCACAACCAGAGGTGCGAATACCAGGCGCGGTGTTGCCAGGTCATGTCGCCCCATTTGTCATCGCGCGCCTTTTGCTGAATTACGGGTGTGCCCACCCAATAGGCATAGGCTGCTGTGATATCGCCGATGGCACCGTTTTTAAGTTTGTCGATTGTGATTTGATACTTCGGATCGTGGCGGCGTTGAGCTCCGCTCATTACCGTAAGCTTGAGTTCTTCGGATTTTTTCGCTGCAGCCATGAAGCGGCGTATGCCGGTGGCATCGGTCCCGAACGGCTTTTCGCAAAACACGTGTTTGCGGGCTTCGATCGCCGCTTCAAAGTGCATGGGACGGTAGCCGGGCGGGGTGGCAAGCATCACAATGTCGATATCGCTGTTGATCACTTTCTTATAAGCATCGAAGCCGATGAAGCGATTTTCCGGGGAAATTTTGACGCGATCCTTTATTTTCGCGTTGCGCGGATCGTTGAGCCACTTCATGTTTGCTTCCACGTGATCTTCGAAAATGTCACCTACTGCAACAACTTCGACATTTTCTGTACCACTCAGCAAGTCGACAATCGCCTGTCGCCCTCGTCCGCCAAAGCCAATTAAACCGGCCTTGAGCTTCTCCTGGCCGGCACCTCGAACGAGCTCCGGTTTGATGATTTCGAACACGCCGGCAGCGAGCGCCGTCTTCGTCCCAGTAGAGAACAACTGCCTTCTAGAGATATGATGGTTTTCCACGCAGAATCCTCCGAAATGTACACTTTATCGTGAAAGCTGCTGATAGTATATCCAACAGGAGACCCACCGTTGCCCGGATTTGAAGGAATAGCCGTTGCCGCAATTTGTCCTCGTCGCGAGACTGGACATGAGATCGATTTGGCGAGAGCCCTGGAGGTGCTGGATTTTCTAGCCCCATATAAAGTGAGCGGCATTGCCGTGATGGGTTCCACGGGTGAGTTTATCCACTTCGACATGGAAGAGCGGATGCGCCTTACGCAGATGGCGGTGAAGCGCAGCCGGGTGCCCATTATCGCGTCGGTGATTCATTCCACATTACACGGCACCATTAAGCTGGCTGAAGCGGCTGAGCACGCCGGGGCTGCAGCCGTGTTGGTTATGCCGCCGTACTATTTCCGTTACAACCAGCCGGAAATTGAAGAATTTTACCGGCGTTTTCGCGATCAGGCGAGTGTGGATATTCCGATCTACCTCTACAACATTCCGTTCTTCACATCAACGCTGGAAAGCAGTACGGCGTGCCGATTGTTGGGGACCGGAGAGTTTGCCGGCATTAAAGATTCCAGCGGTGATATGGCCTATTACGAAACGCTGGAAGCGCAGCGGGCGATCACGCCGTTTAATTTGCTGATCGGCAATGACGTGATCTATACGCGGGCGAGGTCGATCAAAGCAGATGGGGTGATTTCGGGCGTTGCCTGTGCTATTCCAGAATTAATGCAGGGGCTGGACAAAGCAGTGGTTACGAAGAACGAGGCGAAGACCGAAGTGCTGGAGTCGCGGCTTCAGGAATTTATTGTGCGGCTGGGGGACTTTCCAGCGCCGATCGGCGTGCGGGAAGCGGTGGCTGCGCGCGGGTTGAAGATTGGGCCGCATTATGCGCCGCTTGCACCTGAGACTCAGGCGAAGCTGGATGCGTTCTGCGGCTGGTTGAAGGAATGGATTCCTACGGTAATCAATGAAGCACGATTCTGAAGAGTTTCGAAAGTTAGGGCGGGAAGTGGTGAAGTGGATGGCGGATTATTTTGCTGATCCGCGTCGTTATCCTGTTAGGCCGAACACGCGGCTTGGCGATCTGGTTGACCGTCTGCCGGCAAGTTGGCCCGTTTGAAGGAATGGATTCCTATGGTAATCAATGAAACACGATTCTGAAGAGTTTCGAAAGTTGGGCCGCGAAGTAGTGGAGTGGATGGCGGATTATTTTGCTGATCCGCGCCGCTATCCTGTAAAGCCGAACATGCGGCCAGGCGATCTGATTGACCGTCTGCCCTCAAGTGGTCCGCTACATGCGGAGCCGATGGAAAAGGCGCTGGCTGATTTCTACGAACTGGTGCTTCCGGCGGTGGTGCACTGGAATCATCCGCGATTTCTTACCTATTTTGGCTGTTCCTCAACGGTGCCGGCAGTGTTGGGTGAAATGTTGGTGAGCCTGCTGAATTCGAATGGCTTCAACTGGACGGCGTCGCCGGCGGTATCGGAATTGGAGCAGGTGGCGCTGCAGTGGATTCGCCAATGGATGCACC
>JBBRJC010000556.1:0-3486 GCA_038220135.1 Bryobacterales bacterium
GCCTGCCATCAAGGCGGTTGAAGACGGCACGAAGCAGTTTGTTCCGCCGAAGTTTGCGCATACGTATTTTGAATGGATGTACAACATTCGCGACTGGTGTATTTCACGGCAGTTGTGGTGGGGGCACCGCATTCCGGCCTGGCATTGCGGAAATTGTACGAAGATCACCGTCGCGCGTGAAACGCCGGATAAATGCAGTCATTGTGGATCTGCCGATATTACGCAGGAAACCGATGTTTTGGACACCTGGTTCAGTTCTGGTTTGTGGCCATTCTCCACTTTAGGCTGGCCGGATGAGACGGAATTTTTGAAGCGCTATTATCCGACGTCGCTGCTGATTACCGGCTACGACATTATCTTTTTCTGGGTTGCGCGAATGATGTTTATGGGGATTGAGTGTACGGGCCAAGTGCCGTTTCACAAGGTCTACATTCACGGGTTGGTGCGTGACAAATTCGGCAAGAAAATGTCGAAGACTTCCGGCAACGGAATCGATCCGATTGAGATGACCGATAAGTACGGAACCGATGCCGTGCGCATGTCACTGGTGTTGGGTGCGCCTCCTGGGACGGACGTGGTTTGTTCAGAAGAGCGAATGCAATCTTCGCGCGGGTTTGCCAATAAGATTTGGAATGCGGCGCGATTTTTGTTTCTGAATATGGAACGGGCGGAGATGGAGCCGTGGGTGCCTGCTGAGCGGTTGTCGTACTCGCCTGAGGCTGTCAATGGTGTGGTGCCGCTGGAAGACCGGTGGATGTTCAGCCGCATGGCCGCATGTAGCGAACAGATGAATAGGGCCTTTGAAACGTATCGCTTTCATGAGGCGGCGCAAACGATTTGGAGCTTTATCTGGCACGAATTTTGCGATTGGTATGTGGAGCTGAAGAAGCTTCGTTTTGTGGATGGATCAGGGTTGAACGCGCACTGGCGCAACATTCTTACGGTGTTTGAATGTTCTTTGCGTATGCTGCATCCGGTGATGCCGTTCTTAACTGAAGAGCTGTGGCAACGACTTGTGGCTGGGCATGGGCGAAAGATTTCCGTGTCGGTTTCTTTGTATCCGCTGATCGATGGCAGTGTTGGTGATTTGGAAGCTGAACAGCAGATGACGATGTTGCAGGAGCTGATCAGTACGGCGCGGAATTTGCGGGCTGATGGCAAGCTGGATCCGAAGGAGCCGCTGGAGGCGACATTGTATTCAGCAGGTGCTGCGGCTACTTTGGCTGTGGCGCAACAGGAGGCGATTGAGCGGCTGGCAAACGTAAAGCTGACAGTGGCTGGGGTTGATGTTTCTCGGGCGCAGGGGCCGTTGCGATCAACGCCGGAATTTGATCTGGTGCTGGCTGTTCCGGCAGGAAAACTTGACGCCTTGAAGTTGCGATTGGAGAAAGAGATTACCGACCTGGATAAGGTGATTTTAAATTCTGAGCGGCAGCTTTCGAATGAAGACTTTTTGAAGAAAGCACCGGAGAAAGTGTTGGAAGCAATGCGTGCAAAACTGGCCGACTATAAGGCGCAAAGGGACAAGAGCCAACTGGCGCTGGCAGGCTTGGCCGGATGACGGAAGACCTTATTCGCAGGGCGCTAGCCGAAGATATCGGCTCTGGCGACGTGACTACTAATTCGTGTGTTGCCGCAGATCGAGGGGCTACGGGAAGCTTCAACGCAAAGCAGGATCTGGTGGTGGCAGGCGTGGAACTGATCCTGCTGGTTTACAAAGTAAGCCAGGAGTTTGGTTGTGCGCCTGTGGAGCGGGTTGAAGTGCTGGTTACAAGCGGCGATTCACTCCATGCCGGGGACGTTTTGGCGCGCGTAGAAGGCCCGGCGCGAACGCTGTTGACATGCGAGCGGACGGCTTTGAATCTGGTGCAGCGGATGAGCGGTGTCGCTACCATGGGGCGGCGTTTTGTAGATGCTGTTGCCGGGACGAAGACAAAAATTTTGGATACGCGGAAAACCACACCGGGCTTGCGTGAGATCGAAAAAATGGCTGCTGTTGCCGGTGGTGTCACCAACCATCGAATGGGTTTGTTTGATGCGATTTTAATTAAGAACAACCACATTGCAGCGGCTGGTGGTGTGACTCAGGCGATTGAAGCGGCGCGCCATGCGGGCTTGCCGATTGAGATTGAAGTGCGCACTTGGGAAGAGATGGAAGAGGCTCTGGCTGCGGGTGCTGTGAACATGCTGCTGGATAATCTGACGCCCGCTCAAGCTAAGAATTGGGTGGCGCACATTGCTGGACGTGCCACCACGGAGCTTTCCGGCAACATGCGTCTGGAAACGGTACGGGCTTATGCTGAGGCCGGTGCTGACTATATTTCTGTTGGTGCCATCACGCACTCAGCAGTTGCGGTGGACATCAACTTCCGATTACAACTGTGCTGATGAATTTCGAAATCGAGATCGTCCGTGAGGCCTTCCCCGGTAGACGTGTGGACTGGCTGCAAACAACTCAATCGACCATGAAAGACGCCTGGGTGGCGGCGCAGAGTGGCGCTATTTCTGGCAGCCTGGTTGGTGCTGAAGAGCAAACGGCAGGGCAGGGAAGATTGGGGCGCGTGTGGCATTCTGCCGCCGGCGAAGGCCTTTATTTCACGTTGGTGTTGCGGGTGAAACTGCATCTGGCCGAACTGCCTGTGTTGACTATTGCGCTGGGGCTTGCCGTGGCCGAGGCGGTAAGGGTGCAGACGGGGCTAGTGTGCGATTTGAAGTGGCCGAATGACCTGTTGATCAACGGGCGCAAGTGTTGTGGGATCTTGTCAGAATTTCAGGATGGTGTGATTTTGGCAGGCATCGGTTTGAATGTAAACCAGGCGAAGTTTCCATCAGAATTGCGCGACATCGCCACCAGTTTGCGGGTACAGGGTGGGGTTGAGTATTCGCGCGAATCACTGCTGATCTGCTTGCTGGAAGAGGTGGATAAACACGTGGCGTTGCTTGAGTCGGAGGGTAAGAAGCCGCTGTTGGATTTGTTCACGCATGGCTCCAGTTTCGTTAGGGGCAAGCGTGTGGAAGTGGAACAATCTGGCCAGGTGATCACCGGTGTGACCGATGGCATGTCAGATGCGGGGTTCTTGTATGTTCGCCAGGCTGACGGTGAGCGGGTTCTGATTTTAGCGGGGGGGCTGAAGGCGATTTAGATGAGCGAGCAGGAAGACTGGACCGGGAATTATTTCAACTACTTTACCGAGACTGAGGAGCACTTTCAAAAGGCGCGCGGCACCGGCCTCTTTCTAATGTCGTCGCTTGATTGGGCGTTGGTTGAGACGTGGAAGAATTCCGGAATTCCCCTTGAAGCCGTGCTGGTGGGCATTGATCTTGCATTTGAAAAATGGCACGCGAAAAAGACACAGAAAAGACAGTTGGTAAATTCGCTCACCTATTGCGTACAAGCTGTGATGGGTGAGGCGGAGCGTTTGGCCAACAACACGCCGCAGAATTCCAAGAAGGAAGTTGATGCTCCGTTCACGATTGAAGAACTGG
>JBBRJC010000557.1:0-3479 GCA_038220135.1 Bryobacterales bacterium
GACCGGATCGGTAAGCTGGCATCGGGTTGTTCAGGCAACTCAGCGCGAATCCATCGAAAAGTGGCTGCTCCAGAACTACCCCGTCAAAGCCGCCGCTTAATAGCGTGGTCGCGCCTGCGACATAGAAACTTTGAACCGCTACCAGCTACGGCTGTTGGCGGTTTTACTTTTTTGTGGGGAAGAGTTTTGGAGATGGTGGACCCGAGTAGACTCGAACTACCGACCTCTTCCGTGTCAAGGAAGCGCTCTAACCAACTGAGCTACGGGTCCATGCATAAACGCTGTAGAAACTGCTCTTTCAGCGCGAACTTGTAGTTTAACACAGAGTGTTTTCACCGTGCTATATTTCGTTTCATTTCATTGTTTTTATGACTTAATGCGTGGATTCTCCTATCGTGCAGTTCTAGCCATATCTCTTCATTGGGCCAATTTCCCCGCAATGGACGCATCTTCGTGTTTGCATTGAAAATTATTTTCTAAGCAAGGGATATGCCTGATGGACAGCAAACAGTTTAAACTAGAATTGAACTCATGCTGTCCATCGTTATTCCTATCCACAATGAAGAGCCCGCTATTCTTCCGCTCTACGACCGGCTGACGGTGGTGATGGAAAAGCTGGGGCGGCCTTACGAGATCATCTTTATAGATGACGCCTCGACCGACAAAAGCTTCGATTTATTGGCTAATTTGGTTGAAACCGATGCGCGCCTGAAGGTGATTCGCCTGCGCCGTAACTTTGGGCAAACAGCGGCGCTGGCCGCCGGATTTGACGAAGCAAGTGGGTCTGTGATCATTTCGCTTGATGGCGATTTACAGCACGAGCCGGAAGATATTCCGCTGCTGCTTGAAAAAATTGACGAAGGCTGGGATATCGCCAGCGGTTGGCGCAAGAACCGGATCGACAACGCAGTTACCCGCAAAATCCCCTCGCGTATTGCTAATTGGTTGATGTCGAAAGTGTCTGGCGTGAGCCTTCACGATTTCGGCACAACGTTCAAAGCCTATCGCGCTGAAGTGCTGAAAGATATCAATCTGTACGGCGAACTGCACCGCTTTATTCCGGCGCTGGCCAGTTTCTACGGCGCTAAGATTGCCGAGGTTCCGATCAAGAATGTGCCGCGTATTAGCGGGAAGTCGCACTACGGTTTAAGCCGCACGTTCACTGTGCTGTTTGATATTTTGACGATCCGTTTTCTGTTGACCTACTTCACCCGGCCTATGCATTTTTTCGGAAAGCTGGGGTTGCTGGGTTGCGGTTCCGGCGGCTTAATTTTGAGCTACCTGGTGGTTTATAAAATCCTGGGTTACGATTTGGTTGCTGACCATGGTCCGTTGATGGTGGCCGGCGCACTGTTATTTCTTGCCGGGCTGATGATGTTTTCAACTGGATTGTTGGGCGAAGTGTTGATCCGCGTCTATTTTGAAAGCCAGGGACGGCGCATTTATGCCGTGCGCGAATTGCGGACGCAGCGGCGCGATGCTGTGCCGAATAAAGAAGGCGCTCGCTAGGAAATTAGGAACATTTTTGGATTGATTTCAGAACGTCTTCAAGCTTGAGATCTTTTTGCCAAAGGTCTCTGTCCTGGGTATAGTCGCCGGGGCCAGATTGATGCAAGCGGAGGAAACGGGCCAAACCGTCCGGGCCGAATTCACTCATTAATACCTTGAACGCGTGGCGGTCTAGTTGCTCATCGGTTAATTGGTCGACAGTCGTCATAATTGGCCCTCCTTAGTCCAGGATACCGGATTTTGAACGAGAATTCCAGGACGACCCAACCCACGAGCAGCTCTTTTGACGAGTCGATCATCGGTAGACAGCAATACGACACCAACTGATTCAGCCGCAGCAACGTGGAGGGCATCGAATGTCCCATACCCTTCCCGGATCAGCGCTGCTGCCCGCGACACAACAATGCCATTTACTATATCGTTTTAGTCATTTCTGAGTACAAAAAACCGCTCCCTTGCGGTCACGGCTCGGTAAATAAGCTACGTGTTAAATTTAAGTTGCCGAGCCGCGCGCGTCAGCAAGTGTGTACTAATGCGGTAATTGCGTCCAGAAAGACCTGCGATACCTTAACCATTATCTAAAAACCTACGGTGCCTTCAGCATTACCGCCTTGCTCCAGTAATTTTCAAATAACCCCTGCATCGCCTCGCCCATGCCTTCGTGATCAAACATCACCGCCGTCCATGTGGGGCGGGTGATCACCGGATCAAGCAATGCCACCATGCCTTTATTCCCGTCAAAAACAGCCAATTTCATAGGCAAAGATTTTGCCTGGCGCACCTCAACCCCAAGCGCAATATATTCGTCCAACCGTTTGCGATGTTGCTCATCCAGTGCGCCTGCTTCCAGCAGCAATCGGCAACGGACGCCCCGTTGACGCGCCGTTTTTACCAACTGCTCATCCAGTGGATCTACGGCATAAGGCGCCCTTGAAAATTCCAGATAATCGTTCTGCACTTCGGTGATCATTTTTCGATACGCCGATGCGGTTTGCGAGGGCTCATTGACGATTCGCAAAAAGTCCAAAGTTCCGCGGCCACCCATGCCATCGGAATACGTCTTCGTTAAATCTTCAACCAGGTTTCCACCTAGACGCGACTGCTCTGAAAAATCCTGTTCCACAGCTTGCCGCCGACGCTCAAAATAGGCTGGAATCGCCAGCGTCGGCTCAATTGCAGAAAACAGTTTTGTCTTTTCCTGAACCACGCGCGCAAAGCCTTTTTCCACTAGTGCATCCAGCACTTCGTAGATTTTCTGGCGTGGTACATGCGCCCGCGCAGCAAGTTCCAGCGCTTTAAATTTAGGGTGTCCAATCAGCACCAGGTATGAACGCGCTTCATATGCATTCAACCCGATTTGTTGCAGGCGCCGCCAGAAGCGCTGGTATTCCATTTCAGGCAAATCAACAAGCATTGGGGAAAACCATATCACAACTCGGGGGTGGGTGCGAAACACGCGATAATAGAATTTGATGTCACCTGCCACTGAAGTTCTCCCATCGACCCTGGGACAGTTGCGCGTGAGTGCTCACTGGGAGCATTGTTCGCGATTGAGAAGTGTGAAAGATGAGATTCGGGAAAACCTGATTGCGAAGCTTCGCAGCGGTGTTGAGTTGTTTCCCGGCATCGTTGGCTATCAGGATACAGTGGTGCCGCAAGTTGTTAATGCGGTTCTGGCCAAACATAATTTCATCCTGCTGGGATTGCGCGGCCAGGCGAAAACGCGCTTGATTCGCATGCTCACTTCGCTATTCGATGAAGTGATGCCTTACGTCGCCGGCTCTGAAATTCACGACCATCCGCTAAGGCCGGTTTCACAATACGCCAAGGCGCTGATTAAGGAGAAAGGCGACAACACGCCGATCGCCTGGCTGCGCGCCGATGAACGCTATGTGGAGAAATTGGCAACGCCTGACGTGACCATCGCCGACATGATTGGCGACATCGACCCCATCAAGGCTGCGCGCACC
>JBBRJC010000558.1:0-3469 GCA_038220135.1 Bryobacterales bacterium
AGTTGCAACCAAAAATCGGTGTGCGTTGAACCGGTGAAAGTGTAATAGGCATCGCGGACACGCGTCTGTTCCACTTGGCCTGTTCCCGCGTCACCCAGCACCCATACGCGAGTGGGACGATGGCTCCCCATGGCCGGCGAAGTGACAAAGAAGTGGTTGGCATCGGCTCCGGCAAGCATGGCCGCAGTCGAACCGATGGAGTAAAAATACTTTGTATCCGGATTGAGCCCGGAAAGCGACACAACATGCTCTGTTGTCGAGGCCGCATCATCGGTAAAGCTTGCCAGAGCAGCAGAAGAAAGGCCGTAGCTCACGCGGCTGTTGGTTGCCGCATCTGTGCGCCAACGCACTGTAACGCTGGATGGAGTACCCACCTGCAAGTACGGTCCACGTGTGATTGTGGCAGTTGAAGTACCGGACAGTTCCAGATCGAAACTAACATCTGAACTGGTGATTGCAGCTTGGTGCACTTCAACCGCAAGAATGTTATTTCCAGCAAGAAGGAATGAAGGCGATATAGATGCTGTTAGCCAACTGGCGCCATCATCCGCTACTGACGCTGAGGCCAGAGTATTGAAGCTGGCAGCTCCCGCAGGCATCGTATCGCGGTACACTTCAGCCCCGTTCAAATAGATAATGATGCCGTCATCCCTCTTCACCCGGAGGTTCAGGCCGACAAGCAACGATGGATTTGCAACGCTAAATGACTTGCGAAAATAGCTGGTAATGAACTTGTTATTCGCGTCCGGGCCGAAGCTGATCACCGTGGCTTCGTCGCCATCGCCATAGCCAAGTTGCGCCGCACCAGCCGCCCAGGCTGCGTCATTGAAAGTTGCATTTCGCCAGGCCGTTCCCTGATCTGTACCATTGTCGAGATATTTCCAGACCGAACCGGCCGGGACTAGCAGCGTCTGAGACCATGCCAGACTCGACGCCACAAATAGCAACAGAGCAGAAAGGCGAATCATATCTTCAGTGTAATTGTTTTTTCACAAATTGGAATTAGGCAATCACTTATCGGACCTTAGCAGTGGGCAAAAAAAGGGCGCTCCGTTTGACAGGAACGCCTTTCATCTCAAATTGCTACTGGCACGTTAAAACTGGAACCGAAGCCCCAATTGCAACTGCCGCGGATTTCCCACCGTGCTCGTAATTGTACCCACCTGCGCATTGCCAATATTCTGATTCGGCAATCCGAATTGTGGATGATTAAACACGTTGAACCCTTCCGCCCTAAACTCAAACCGCATCTGATCTCGAATTACAAAATTCTTGAACAGCGACATGTCCGAATTGATGCGGCCTGGTCCAAACAAGCTGTTGCGCGACGCGTTGCCATAAGTTAATGGCGCCGGTGTGGCGTAAGCACTTGGGTCAAACCAGCGCTGCAGTGTGCGCGGATACGATACCTTTCCCACCACGTCAGGCCGGCTTCCGGTACCGTTTGTGGTTGAAGTCTGCAGAACCGGAGAGAACGGCTGGCCACTTTGAATGGTCAGAATTCCGTTGGTCTGCCAACCACCGATAATCAGATTAAGCACTTTGCTTTGGTTCAGCATCGGCTGGCCTTTGCCGAATGGCAGCGCGTAAAGATAGCCCACCGTTAAGCGATGACGTAAATCAATAATCGAGTTGCCACGCTCCGCCCTCAGGTTGCGCGGATCCTGTGGTTGCGGGCCGGCAGCACCGCCACCAAATTCAAGCACAACGTTGTCAATTGCATGAGACCAGGAGTAGCCAACCAACCCGCTCAACCCGCCCTTCAAGCGTTTGTCCAAAGTCAGCTGACCGGCATAGTAGTTGCTCAATCCATCAGAGACGAAATAGTTTACACCAGCCAAATCAGGAAGTACTGAATAGAATGGACGGCGTGTGTTTATTGCTGCTGACGATGGAACCGGATAGTTTGCATCGTAAACGTTGTACAAACGGCGCCCCAGGTTGCCGATTACAGCAGCACGGATCACCAATGCCCATGGTGCAATTTCATGTTCCAGTGTGAGGTTGAACTGTTCGGCATAGGAAGGACGGAAGTTGGCAGCAACCGCACTCACAGCGCCATAGGGCTTATCCACAGCGGCCTGGCCTAAAGGTTGCAGTGCGGGAAAGCCATCACTCACGCGCAGGCCAACATTGATGTCGCCCGGTGTAATATTGATCGTCGAACCAAAAGGAAGATTGCGGAACAACCGCAAGCTGCTTCCTTCGTTTCCAGCAGGGTTGTAGAACACGCCAAACCCGCCACGAATAACGGTATGGGGAAGTATCTGGTATGCAAATCCAACACGTGGTCCGAAGTTCTTGTAGTACGGTTTAACACCAGCATATTTGTCCACGCCAGTGGTTCCAGCAACGTCCATCCTGGCAGTCCTCACATTGAAGTTAGACCAGCGATTGGCAACTTCGCTAAAGGGGCTGTAGTAATCCCAACGCATGCCCAGATTCAAAGTCAGCTTGCGGGTCACGCGCCAGTCATCAGCAAAGTACAAGCCCACCTCACTACCGCGCTCCCCGGGCCAGTTAAATGTATAGTCGTGACCGGTCAAAGTTGGGTAGCCCAACAGGAAGCTGGCCATCGTATCGCCGCCAGGCCCTTGCCGGGAATCTGTAAATGCCGGTGAGAAATTGAAGCGGCCATTGCCCATGTTCGTCTGATAGACGGTGAGTTGACGGCGACGGAAATCAGCGCCCCATTTCAACGTGTGCTTGCCTTTGGTCATGCTCATGTTGTCCACGTACTGGAACATGTTTTCGCGACGGAAAATGGGCAGAGAACGAGTTTGACCAATCCCAAAATAATTGGATGGCGAGAAGATCGGAAAGTTCTGTTCGTTCGGCGTTGCGTTGGAATTTGCGATGCCGAACTTGTTTCCAAGCGCACCACCAGGTTCATATTGATCAGCCGTGTAGTCGGCGCGGAAGCGGCTGTAGCCAACGCGGAATTCATTCACCAACCGCGGATTGATCACGCGGACATAGCTCGCCACTGCATGCTGAGCTGGTTGAAAAGCAGTGCCTGCAAACGAACCTTCATCACCCAGGTTCAGCGGTTTGCTAATTCCAGGAATATTTGCCGGCGGCAATGTGCTGGGTACCTGCGTCTCCGTATTTTGAATTGAGTAGCGGGCAAAGAAGCTATCTTTCGGTGAAGCTTGGTGATCCACGCGAATGTCGCCCTGATTCCAGTTCTGATGTTGAATCAAATTCGCCAGATAGTTGTTTAGCCGTGCGGGACTGGTTGGTGCCGGATAAGCATTGATCAGTATTCCCGTTTTCGAATCGAACCGGCTGGCCGGAATTTGGTTGCCAGGAAATTGCGTGCGGATGAAGCCTGCACCGCTCGGATTGGCGCGTGTTGTCAACGGATCGAAAATTGCTGCAGCTTCGCTAAAATCACCTTTACGCATCAGCACTGTTGGGATGTTGCCCAAGGCAATGCTCTGCGAATCGCGGCGGTAGCCTTCATAGT
>JBBRJC010000559.1:0-3465 GCA_038220135.1 Bryobacterales bacterium
CCGAGCGGTGGACGCGCATCACTTCGTCGTCAGTGATTTTCCGGGGAGTTTGGGCGAGGGAGACGGTGGCTAGGAGCGAGGCCAGGAGGATGATCCGCATAGTATATTATGCGCGAATAGAAATGAAAAAGGGGTAGTCAAACCCGTAATGGATTTGACCACCCCAATTTCGCGCCAGAGAGCGATTAAGAGCTTAGGAGCCTTGTGAAGCAGCGCTGGACATCGAGCTACCGATCTTCGAGAAGATGGTGCTGATGTTGGTGGAAACGTTAGGCATGATCGCGCCTGCGGCAACGGCTACGAAGCCGGCCATCAGTGCGTATTCGATCAAGTCCTGGCCCTTGGTATCTTTAATCAATTTCAAAAGTTTAGCAGTCATGTCCATACCCTCCTCAGAGTATTTTTGTTTCGCTTTTGTTAGCGGTTGATATGAATTTAGCATTGGAATTGCGATGGACGAATCAGCTAAGAACCTTAGATTGGGGGTGAAAAAGTGCTGAAGGGTTTTGGGGATTTTTGGTTTTGACGTAGGTTGTGATCGGCTATGGATCGGATGAGAAATCGAACGTGTTGCTCCGATTTTTTGAACTGGACAATGAAGCCACATTGAAAATTCAGGCGCACTGTGACAGTCATGCGGCAGGCGGTGCGGGCAAGCATTAAAAACGGTAAGATCGTTCAATACTAATGCCGCTTATTCCAGGCGATAAACTTGGTCCGTATGAAATTTTGGCCCCGCTTGGTGAAGGTGGAATGGGCGAGGTTTATAAGGCCCGCGATCCTCGCCTGGAACGAACTGTGGCACTCAAAGTTTCGAAGACCGAATTCAATGATCGGTTCGAACGTGAGGCCCGGGCTGTTGCTGCACTCAACCATTCCAACATTTGCCAGATCTACGATGTTGGTCCCAACTATCTGGTGATGGAGTTGGTGGATGGGGAGCCACTGAAAGGGCCGCTGCCTGTGGAGAAAGCGGTGGTTTATGCCGGGCAGATCCTTGATGCGCTCGACGCCGCGCACAAGAAGGGAATCGTTCATCGCGACCTGAAGCCGGCCAATATTCTGGTCACCAGGCAAGGCATCAAGCTGCTTGATTTCGGGCTTGCCAAACAGACCGCTCCGTTGCAGCAAACCGATGCTACTGTTGTTGCCGGCCTCACCGGGCAAGGGCAGATTGTGGGCACGCTGCAATACATGGCGCCGGAACAGTTGCAAGGCGGTACTGCCGACACCCGGAGCGATATCTTCGCCTTTGGTTGTGTGCTGTATGAAATGCTCAGCGGCAAGCGAGCTTTCAGCGGTGCCAATGCGGCATCGGTGATTGGGGCGATCCTTCATCAGCAGCCGGAGCGACTACAAACTGAGCCTCCGCTGGAACGGGTGATTCTTCGGTGCCTGCAGAAAGATCCGGACGACCGGTTCCAAACGGCGCGGGATCTGAAATACAACATCGGTCTGGCCATGGAGCCGCTTGTGACAGCAGCAATCGCAACAACAGCGTCCCGGAATTGGATCTACGCCACCATTGCAGCTGCGGCGGTGATCATGACGGGAGTCATACTGATTTTCACCAACGCCCCCAGTCGATCCGGTGCCGTCAGCCTCCCAGTAAATCTCGTCGAAGGCATGGGTTCTCGCGGTGCCATCCACGTATCGCCAGATGGCCGCTATTTTGCCTTCGTCGGTGCCAAAAAAGATTCGCGGCGTCAAGTCTTTATTCGCCGTCTGGATAGCGCTGAAATCAACCCTCTGGCAGGGACATTTGGAGTGCAATCTTTTACATGGTCTACGGATTCTAAAGAGATCGCTTTCTACACAGATAAAAAAATGAAGAGGTTGAATCTGGCCACTGGCGTAATTCGCGATCTTCCAGGTCCGTCGGACCCTGAGGGCTTTGCCTGGGGCGAAAAGGGAACCATACTCTTTTCGACATCCACAGCAGGGCCACTTCAGGCTGTGCCCGATTCAGCTGGCTCTTCTACAACGGCTACGAAGCTCGATTTAACCTCGGGTGAGATTGCGCATAAGTCTCCCAGGTTCTGTCCCGACGGAAAGCACTTTCTGTTTGAGGCGCGCTATTCCGATCAACGGCTGGGGCTGCAATTAGGTTCACTTGGCTCCGATAAACATAGTTCGGTTGAAGGAGCGCTACAATCTGTCTGCACTTCGGGGGCAACAGCATTCGGCAATAAAAACTACTTGCTTGAAATTCGCGATGAATCGCTAACTGCCCGAGAGTTTGACACCTCAAGCGCGAAACTGAGTTCGGAATTTGTTGTCCTCGCAAAAGGTAAACATTTCCGTAGCGTCGACACCCAACTGTCGTCCTCTAACAACGGAATCATCTGCTTCAGGACTTTTCAATTTTCCACTGGAAAGCTTACCTGGCACGATAGAACGGGCAAGGTGCTTGAAACCCTTTCTGAGGCTGCTGTCGGCATTTCACCCACGCTTTCAGGCAATGAAAAAATACTCGCCACCGCAAAAGGTTCATCCGTGGGGAAGGAGATTTGGATCACGGATCTTCGCCGGAACTCTTCCATGCGTTTGACGGTAGGGCAAGATGCGGTGACCCTGCCGGTTTTGTCTGACGATGGATCGCGGGTTGTGTTTTCATCTCCGATAGGGCTTTATGAAGCAGACACCGCAGGCGCCAAGCCGCCCCGATTGTTGGGAAAGGTTTATGCCTGGCCCCAGCAATATTCACCCGATGGAAAAGGGTTGCTGTACGTGGATGGAACCAAGCTTGAGTTGATGCAGATGCCGCTGCAGGGGGAGCCGATTCCAATCTCGATCGCTCCGCAAGGCGCAAGCTATTTCCCCGCCTCTTATTCGCCGGATGGCCGTTTTGTAACCTACACCTCCACCGAATCGGGCCGTCCTGAAGTTTATGTGCGTGCCGTTGCCCCAGGCACAGGAAAGTGGATCATTTCCACTAATGGTGGCGGCATGTCTTACTGGCGGGGAGACGGCAAGGAACTGTTTTTTCTAGATGCCGATTTGAAGATGCGGTCGGTGGATATTAAGTTTGTCCCGTCGTTCCAGGTTGGCGAACCTCATGTGCTTTTCCAAACGGCGGTCCCGGGGATCAACAACGGGCGAAACAATTATGTGGTTACCAAGGACGGCAAGCGGTTTCTTATTTACACAACACCAGAGGGCGGCGAGGCGGGTGCGGGGGTGATTGTGAATTGGCCGGCGTTGCGCAATAAGGAATAGGGAGGCCAAGGGAGTTCAAGCTTAACGCAAGGCCACTTGTTGCATAAATCCGCTCACCGCCGCGAGTCGAGTTGCCAGAGTTTTGGATGGGGTTTGGAATTAGGTCGAAAGTAGGGCGGGTCAAAATTGCAGTCGAACGGCGAACGGATGGGGAAGGCTTGGCGCCTCCCCACCCTGGGCGTGATCAGTTTTCCGTAACGCCGTGATTGTTACCGAATGACCCGACGGCGCAGCAAGAACGCGGAA
>JBBRJC010000560.1:0-3465 GCA_038220135.1 Bryobacterales bacterium
AAACACAATAAGCATATAGGCCTGAGATTTATCCAAGCACGGTTTAGTTCACTCTACGTTTTCATCACCGGGCGGGCTGGAAAACGGCTCTGTTCCCGTGGCTTCACACGCCCGCCCGCCGATGAAAACTTCTGCATTCACTGAACTTTGCCACCTCGATTTCGCCTGTTATCAGCAGCTTGCCCGATTCGATCGTGTAGCTCTTTCTAACCTTGCGCTACTTTTGAAACAGTCGCGCGGCGCGGCGCACCGGCTGGTTGAAGTGCGCTCTCTCAAAGTCAGCGCCTTTCAACCTAATCGCGCAGTTTGAGTGGTTACTGCTTCTTTTTCTCGACCGTAGTCGATTTTTGCGTTGTTGTTGTTTGTGGATCAAGCGGCACCACGGTTCCATCGGGATTTACCTGCACCGCCGGTGTCGTCTTCTTAGTTTCGGTGTTTGTCGTTGTAGTTTCCGAAGTAGTAGCCGGAGGAGGTGTCGTTACAACTGTTGTTGCGGGGGGCGTGGGGCTCTGTTGACATCCCAAGAGCATGATACTCATCGTTGTAGCAGCAACTACGCCAATATAATGTTTAGGCAAAAATTTCATGAAATCGAGCTCCTTTGCTCTCATACATAACGCTTTGCAATTTCACGGCCATTCACGGCGAAGCGTAAAAGATGATGCGCTCACTTTTCTCAAACTTTCCTTAACACCCGTCCCAGATTGCCCGATAAGAAGCAATAGGAGCAAGTCAGCTTGATCGTCCAGCATTCGCCAACCTCGGTCTCCGACAGGAGTTCCACCTCAGTTTTTGGACAAGCGCGTCCCGCAGTGGCCGCAGCACCCCCACCGTCTCGGAAGGATGGCTTGGCCTTGCTTGCCAAGCTGCCACCTCTGCCTACGGTTATCACCAAGCTAATGCAACTCATGCAGCGCAAAGACATTGGGTTGAAAGAAATAAGCAACACCATCAGTGCAGATCCGGCATTCTCTGTTGAGGTGCTCCGTCTAGCCAACTCGGCGATGATCGGGGCGATGGCGGAAGTTCGCTCCATTTCTCAAGCACTTGCATTGATTGGTATTGATCGAGTAAAGGGCATGGCCCTCACAGTCGGAATGCGCGGAATTATGGGCAATAGTGCCAGTGCGCCGGCACTGCGCAGTTCCTGGCGACATACGCTTGCAACGGCCATTCTGGCGGAGGAAATTGCCGATAAAGTATATATTGATCCGGCCGAAGCCTACACTGCAGGGCTGCTTCATGAAATTGGCCGCATTGCCTTAATCACTTCTGCACCACAAAAATACTCCGTAATTTTTGAAGCGGTGCCTGAAAGCACAGAACGATTGCTGGAACATGAGCGGGGATCATTTGGCCTGGATCATCGGGAAGCGGGGGTGGAACTGGTGCGCAAATGGAACCTGCCACCACTTTTCGAACGCGTGATCTCTTGTAAACACGATGAAACAGACCCGGAACTGCGAATTTTTGACTGCCCGGCACTAATCGAACTGTCCTGTGGGCTGGCAGGGGCAATTGGACTTAGCTTCTTACCGGTACCCGAAGTGGGGGATTGGCAGGCGGAATGTCAACAACTCCTTGAAAAGGTTCCAGCGTCGGATCGCAAACGATTGAAATACTGTTGGGAGGATCTACAATTATTGGTCGCGTCGAAGGTAAATTTAATGGATTCTGAGGCATTCAAGTAACTCTCCGCTAAACTGGAATCATGGGTCTATCCCAATCATTTTTTTCTCAAAAATTCGGAATCACCGAAAACGACCTTGAGCGCTATCTTGGCGAAGCGCTCAGCAGGGGTGGCGACTATGCCGACCTCTACTTTGAATATGTATCCACATGCTCTTTGAGCCTGGAGGAATCAATTCTCAAATCGGCAACGCAGGGCGTAACGCTCGGCGTGGGCGTTCGCGTAATTGTCGGTGAACGCACCGGCTACGCCTACAGCGACGATCTGAGTCCGGAAAAGATCCTCAAAGCGGCCAATGTTGCCGCTTGTATCGCCAATGGCCCGGCATCGATTGTGAAGACTCCACTGGAACAAGTGGGCCAACGCAATTTGTATCCGGTGTTGACGGCTCCGCATGAAACCGCGCTTGCTGACCGTGTTGCACTGGTCCGCCGCGGCGATGAAGCAGCAAGGGCGGCTGATCCGCGCGTTTTCCAGGTGCAGGTTTCCTATGTGGATCAGTTGAAGCATGTTCTGGTTGCTGCCAGTGACGGCACAATGGCCTTCGACCGACAGCCCATGGCCCGATTCAACGTTGGGGTGCTGGCACGCGAAGGCGATCAAACCCCGCAGCACGGCTATCATGGCGGCGGTGGGCGCGTTGAACTTTCCTGGTTTCAAAACGAGAAGACGCCGGAATATTTCGCCAAGGAAGCAGTACGCCAGGCGTTGGTTCAGTTGGCGGCCATTGATGCCCCGGCCGGGGAAACCACCGTTGTGCTTGGGCCCGGCTGGCCTGGCATTCTACTGCACGAAGCGGTTGGTCACGGGCTGGAGGCGGACTTCAATCGCAAGGGGGTTTCGGCATTTTCCGGGCGCATTGGTCAGCAAGTGGCTAGTAAGCTTTGCACCATAGTTGACGATGGAACGATTTCCAGCCGCCGCGGATCGCTGAACGTGGACGACGAGGGCTCGCCAACGCAGTCGAATGTGCTGATTCAAAACGGCATCCTACAAGGCTACCTTACCGATAAATTGTCGGCGCAAGTCACCGGTGGCAAAACCACAGGCAGCGGACGTCGCGAAAGCTACCAGGCAATCCCGATGCCGCGTATGACCAACACGTTCATGTTGGCTGGCGAAAGTGATCCGGCAGACATCATTAAGTCTGTAAAGAAGGGCATTTACTGTGCTACGTTCGGCGGTGGGCAGGTGGACATCACGAGCGGCAATTTCGTATTTTCCGCCAATGAAAGCTATCTGATTGAAGACGGCAAGTTGACCAGGCCAGTGCGTGGGGCGACATTGATCGGCAATGGGCCTGAGTCACTGCAGCATGTCAGCATGGTGGGCAATGATCTGAAATTGGATGAAGGCGTGGGTGTGTGCGGCAAGGAAGGCCAAAGCGTTCCAGTCGGTGTAGGCATCCCAACTATCAAAATCGACCGTATGACGGTGGGAGGCACCGCGTGAGCGAGAACCTGGAAGAACTGGCCGCAACAGCAGTAAAAAGGGCGATTGCGTTGGGTGCGAGTGATGCTGAATGTACGGCGTCGGAAGCGGGCTCAAAAGCAGTCGGATTGCGTGTCTTGATCGGCAATGGGCCTGAGTCACTGCAGCATGTCAGCATGGTGGGCAATGATCTGAAATTGGATGAAGGTGTGGGTGTGTGCGGCAAGGAAGGCCAAAGCGTTCCAGTCGGTGTAGGCATCCCAACTATCAAAATCGACCGTATGACGGTGGGAGGCACCGCGTGAGCGAGAACCTGGAAGAACTGGCCGCAACAGCAGTAAAAA
>JBBRJC010000561.1:0-3457 GCA_038220135.1 Bryobacterales bacterium
CTTTCATTTGGGCGCTATGGCCGCCGTCCAATGCGTTCCATCCCGATGCCAATGTGCCGCCGTTTGGCGCGCCGCCTTTCCATTCAAAATACGCCTTGATTTCCGTAGCAGCGCCGTTCAATTCGCGGGCGATGGCAAAGGCGCCGAGGTCACTTGGAACAGAATCGAAGCCACAGAAGGGGATGATGCGGGTGCCAGCGGCCGAGGCTAGCGAATGGTAGCGATCGATCAGCGAGCGGGCCCACACCGTTTCGCCAGTTATGTCGGCATAGTGGGTGCCCAGGCGGACGCAGGCATCGACGAGGCGATCACCGTATCGTGCAAAGGGTCCGGCAGTTGTCAGCAGGACACGCGTACGGGCAACCATTACGTCGATCAGCGCTTGATTGGCGGAGTCGGCTTCAATTGCGGTGATGCCTGGATGCAACTGTTCCAGCTTCGCGCGGTTTCTGCCGGCGATGGCCCAGCGCAGCCCAGGTGGAGCATTGGCAGTAAAGTATCGCACCGTTTGGCGGCCTGTGAAGCCGGATGCGCCGTACAAGATAACATCGAAGTCGCGCTGGGGCATGCTCTGCAAGTGTAGAATAGTTTCGGTTCTCCAAAGGAAATATGCTGAAATCAGTCATTCTTGCTGCGGCCCTTGTTGTTGCGAATATTTGTGTGCCCTTGATGGCACAGACTTCGGCAGCGCCGCGCGCGCCACAGCCCCCGCCGGTGGTTTCGCCTGAAGTTTCAGCAGACCGTCACGTTACATTCCGGCTGTTGGCACCCACCGCGGAAAATGTGAAGTTGAACGGAGGAGACATTCCCGATAGCGGCCAAGGCAGGCCCATGACTAAGGGCGAGAATGGGGTTTGGGAAGTGACGGTGGGGCCGTTGAATGCCGGGGCGTATCGCTACACATTCAACCTCAACGGGATTGCAGTTGTGGATCCGCGCAACCCGGCGCACAGCGAATCGAACACCAATGTTTGGAGCATGGTGGCGGTTCCCGGTTCTGACTTTATGGACGCGAATAACGTGCCACATGGAGCGCTGGCGGCTGTGACTTATTATTCAACATCGCTGAAGCGCAATCGTCGCATGACCGTCTACACGCCTCCGGGTTATGAGTTGGGCAAGGACAAGTATCCGGTATTTTATTTGCTGCATGGATCGAGCGATTCCGATGCTTCGTGGTCAACCGTGGGTCGCGCCGGTTTCATTGCCGACAATTTGATTGCTAGCAGGAAAGCAAAGCCGATGATCATCGTCATGCCTGCCGGACACACCTCTACAGTTCCTCGGTTCGGCGGAGTGGACGAATTTCTGGCCGACTTCAATGAAGACATCATGCCTTATGTGGAGAAGCATTACCGCACCATCGCCGATCGCAGTCATCGTGCCATCGCCGGGCTTTCGATGGGCGGCAGCCAGACCTTGAACATCGCCATTCCGCACTTGAGCAAGTTCGCCTACGTTGGTGTTTATAGTTCCGGAGTGGTTGGCGGCCTGCCACGGCCTGCTGCGCCGGGGGCGCCCGCTGCACCGCCACGCGCTAACTGGGAACAGGATCATAAGACTGCGTTGGACGATGCCGCAGCCAGAAAAGGCTTAAAGCTGTTCTGGTTTGCGACCGGCAAGGACGACAGGGTACTAGCGTCTACGCAAAAGACCGTGGAGATGTTTCAAAAGCATGGCTTCAGTCCGGTGATGAATGAGACATTCGGCGGCCATACCTGGTTGAACTGGCGCGACTACCTCAACGAATTCACACCGAAACTGTTTCAGTAATGGGGCAGTTTCCGGGGTGTCAATACTTCATGCAGGCTAAGTCGGTTTGCCCTTTGGGTGCGGCGGGTTTGGTGTGTTTTTCTTCAAGCAATATCCTCTGGGCTTTCTCCACAATCTCTGCAGGTGTATGCATGTCTTTTCTCAGAAGATGAACCTGCCGTCTTGTCAGGAACGCCTCCTCCTGTGGTTGAATTTCCCGATTGCCCAGAATCACTACTGGCAAATTGGATGCGGCCCGGTTTACGCGAAGGGAGTGAATAACATCCATCGAACTCTTTGTCCCGATCTGCATTTCCATAATCAGAATATTGGGAATTCCACGGTCAATTTCCTGTAAGATCGCGGCCACTGAATCGGCTTGCTGTACCTCGAACGAACCAAATTGAGCAAGCCATGAGCTTATTTGCCGCGCAGTAGCCTCGCAGGAGACCCCCAGTAAAACTTTGCCCGAAAGCTTGCGCCCAAGGGTTTGCCGCAATACCGAAAGCAGTCCTTCCGGCGTTGCAGGCAGGGGTAGGATCATGCAGCCATCCAGCAGAATGCCGCCAACTCTAACTTCACTCGCTGAAATGTTCACCACTGGAACGAAGCGTAGGAATGGGTCTCGCTTCATGGCATTCACAACATCCCATCCATCCATTCCTCCAGAAAGGTGGGTATCAAGCAGTACAAGGCGGGTTCCGGTGTGATGCAGCCAACTCAGAGCCTCCTCGGCATTGCCGGTTGCCAGAACCGTGAGATTCGCGTCTTCGAGATGTTGTGTTAGTAGTTGCGAAAAGGCTGGATCGTCTTCTACCAACAGCACATCGATTAGCCCAACACGGCGACTTTCGCTTGAGTCTTTTGCTTCAGCGGCAACTGGGAGATTCACAAAAGCAACGGTGCCTTCTCCAGGCTTGCTTTCTGCCCAAACCTGTCCTTTGTGTGCCTCGACTATCTGTTTGACTAACGACAACCCCAGGCCCGTACCCCCAATACTTCGCGTGTCAGCACTATCGGCCCGGAAGAACTTTTCAAACAGCCGGCCAATAACCGCGCCTTCCATACCCACGCCATAGTCGCTGACAAAAACTGTCACCCAGTTTCCATCACGCACTGCACCCAGAGAAATCTCGCCGCCATTGGGTGAAAACTTGACTGCATTGTTGATCAAATTTGCCAGCACCTGCCGGATCCGGTCTGCATCAATTTGAACTAAAGGCAACCCAGGTTCAATGGAAAGCCGGATACGCCCCTCCAGATTACCGGTATTGAATAACGTCATGGCATCTTCCAGCAATGCTTCCAAATTCAAAGCCTCCAGATTAAAGACAACACTTCCCGATTCAAGACGTTGGACATCAAGAAAATCGTTGATCAGCTTCGTAAGCCGGATCGATTCTTTATGGATGATCCCCAAAAACTGTGTTTGCCGTTCCGCCGGAAATTGGCGGCTTAGCATCAGTTCGGTAAACCCGCGCAGGCTCGCCAGTGGCGTACGCAGTTCGTGGCTCACTGTCGAAACCAGATCGTCCTTCACCTTTTCCGATCGCGCATAGTCGGAAATCTTGTCCTGCAACTGCTGGTTGGTAAACTGCAGTTCAAGGGATCTTGCCTCTACCCGTTTTTCCAAATCGAGCATTGCCTTCCGCAATTCGTCGTCCGCTTTTTGACGCTCCACCATGCGGCCCAATTGGGCGCCAAC
>JBBRJC010000562.1:0-3447 GCA_038220135.1 Bryobacterales bacterium
CATGGCGGGCTCCTTGGGTTTCGAAATGGGAAAAGGCAACCGCAGTGGGTTGCCTTTTCTGGTTTCGAGAGTAGCAGGGGGATTGAGGGGGCTGCGGGGATGGTTTTGTAAGGTGTGGGAAGGAAACGAGAAATATTGGGCGTTGGGGTGTGATTGCTTTGGCTGGTACCGGCGGGCTTGGGGTACTACATGAGGCGACGGGAAGGGACATTACAGATTTTAATTACGGAGTTGACACCCCGTCCCAGATTCCTTATGCGTTGACCCTAATTTTCTCCTTATTTACTTAATCGATTTCTCAAGAATTATCGTCTTTTCCACATGATAGTTTGATGCGACACACGGAATACTGATTGGCTTCACTTTGTATCCGATTGCACTGGCGGTACCAAGAAGAACTTTCCTGCGCGAAATAGTGATCTGAAGTCGACCATACTCATCGGCGGTGTCGACGTTAACATCTGGCTTTTCAGAGTTAAATACCACACCAGGTATTGGAGTAAGTTTGGAATCAGCAAAACGAAGTAAAACAGTACAAATCGAGAGTGGAATGCTCTCGCCACTGCAGGAGGAATCGTCATACCAGATGCGCAAAGGAGTTGTGGTTATCAAATTTATTGAGAGATTCCGCACAACCACTTGCACACAGTACGGACCTCCAACAGTGACAGAAACAGGTTCAAATCCGAGCCCACAGAATTTCAGCACCTCACCTCTCGTTCTTTGTTCGTATCGCCATCCATTCATCTCCTCCACAACAACTGGCACGGACAGATCACGTCCATGTGGCCTATCTACGGTAACGTGCAGAGAGCAATTAGCATAAAGGGCACCACTAGCAGCGAAATACATAATTGCTAATATTTTATGTTTATCAATTTAGAAGCACTTTCTCCATATCTTGGTTTCTACCTAAACGAAGCTATCGCGCCTTTTGCTCCCACACCCCAGCCTGAACCATCCGCAGAAAAACTGATGGCATTGAAGCCTTCGCCGGCATTTTTCCAGGACTTTCCGCCGTCGCTGGAAATATCTGTGCCGGAAGTGCCGGTCGCAATCCATAACTTCCGTTTCTTCGAATAAACCACTGCTGAACGGAAGCCGGAAACGCCGCTGGCGGTTGCCCAATTGTTGCCGCCGTCGTTTGAAATTGCCAATGCCCCGGCTGCTTCGGCTGGCTTGCTGTAGTCTCCGCCCACGGCGATGGCTTGTAGCGGATTGGCGAATGCCACAGAAAAGATTCCGGAGCTTTGCGCTTGGTGGCGGATGGGTGTTGTGGTTGCGGTCCAAGTTTCCCCGGCATCGGTAGAATGGAACAGCCGCGCTCCGCCTTGGCCGCCGGTGGCGAACCAGGCTTCGCGATTGCCTTTTGTGATTACGCAAGTGCCGCTGGCGGCGAACATCGCTTCGTCCTTGTTCGACTGCGGGCCTGGTCGCTTGCGCCAAGTGGAGCCGTCTTCGGTAGTGAGAATCGTGAAACGGCCATCAACAGGATCGCCAACGATGATGCCGTGCCTGCGATTCCAAAAGCTCATGCAATCCCAGAAACCGTTGGGGTCGTTGTTGGTCGATTGCAACGCCCAGGAGGTTCCTCCGTTGGTGGTTTTGTAGACGCGCGATAGTTGGCCGAGGCCCGCGCTCATTGTGTAAACCGTCTGAGCGTCGATGGCTTCAATGTCGCGGAAATCGAGATCGCTCACGCCTGTCATTCCAGACTTTTGCCAGGTCTTGCCGCCGTCCATTGTTTTTAGAATTGTGCCTTTGGCACCGCTGGCCCACGCCACGTTTTTGTTCACTGCACTGACGCCGCGTAGTGATTCGGTTGTGGTGTTGGTCTGCGGGTGCCAGGTTTGTGCGATGGCGGTTGCAACGAACAGGCCTGAGAGCAGGAGCCTGATCACTTCGCAGCCTCGGGCGCTGTTTGTTCCGGGGTGGTGATGCCTGGCGGAAGTTCCATGATTTTGATGTTGCGGAAATGAATTTCTGCGCCTTCCGATTCCATGCAAAGATAACCCTTCTTTTGCGATGAGCGGCTGATGCCGTTCACGAATTTTCCATTGACAGAAAGCTTGATTACGCCGTCTATGGCGACCACGTCGTAATAGTTCCACTGGCCTTTGCCGAGGCAGCGATTTTCAAACGACATGCTTCGTTCGCCGCGGGGATTGTCGGCCACAATTTTCACACCATTGACCCCGAACAATTCGCCATGCACGTAGGCAACGGGAGGGGTGACGCCGTCGCGCTTATGCAGATTGGGCCATTCGAGTTCCAGCATCTGAATTTCAACGCCGTCAGGCAAGCGCGATTGTGGATTGGGCCGGGCGTTGGACCAGGCGAAGATGCCGGAATGTCCGCCCGGTTCCATGTGCATCCATTCCACGTGAAGGATGAAATTTTCATACTGCTTTTCGGTGCGCATTACGCCGATGGGGTGACCGCTGCAAATCAGTTCGCCATCCTTGACGCGCCATGTGTCTTTGTCGGTATTGACGTTGACGAAGCCGGTGAGATCGCGTCCGTTAAAGAGGTCGACAAACTTGGTGACTTCAGTGCGCTGGCCCAGAGATAGGGCTAGAGTGCCGAGGAGGATTGTGGAGCCGATGGCCAAGTGTTTCATCATCGTCGATCATACCTTCTGATGGAGTTGCCGTGCCAGTGCTTTGGAAATCATATAAAATAGCGGGCATGATGCGTGGTGTTGCCCTATTCGCGATAGCGCTGTTTGCCAGCCTTGGGATGGCTGCCGATGATGGGGCGTTTTTTGAAACGCGCGTTCGTCCCTTGCTGGCGGCAAATTGCTATGCGTGTCATACGGCTTCGAAGATGGGTGGGCTGCGGCTGGATTCCGGCGAGGCTGTGCTGGCGGGTGGTAAATCTGGCCCAGCGGTTGTTGCCGGTAACCCTGATGAAAGCCTGCTGGTACAAGCGGTTCGGCGGACGCATCAGCGGCTGAAGATGCCTCCAACTGCGCCATTGAAAGCTGAAGAAGTGGCGGTGCTGGCGGAGTGGGTGAAACGTGGTGCGGAGTGGCCCAAGCAGGATGTTGTGGTGGCGAAGGCTCCAGAGGCGGGCTACGTAATTACGTCGGCGCAACGGGCATTCTGGTCATTTCAACCTTTGCAACTAGTGGCATTGCCGGTGGTGGAAGACAAAGCCTGGGCGAAGAATGCCGTGGATCGTTTTGTTTTTGCCGGTATGCAGGCGAAGGGTTTGAAGCCTGTAGCTGCTGCCAGTAAATCAACACTGTTGCGGCGTGTGACGTTAGATTTAACAGGTCTGCCACCGACGCTTGCCGAATTGGACGCATTCCTAAACGACGGTTCCGCAGGGGCTTTTGCAAGGGTTGTGGACCGGTTGCTTGCTTCGCCCCATTACGGCGAACGGTGGGGAAGGCATTGGTTGGATTTGGCGCGTTATTCCGATGGACAGCTTGCAGCCAGCACC
>JBBRJC010000563.1:0-3447 GCA_038220135.1 Bryobacterales bacterium
TTGGTTCAATTGTTGGCTTCTTCAAAAAGGCTTTTCTGCGCAGGCGCTTCGCCGCGTTTCAACTGAACGTCCGGACTCACTGCCGCCACCGGTTCATACCCCATCCGATGCTGTGGCGTCGGGCCATATAACGCAAGTGCCGCCAAATGCTCCGGGGTTCCATATCCTTTATGACGTGCGAAGCCATATTGTGGATAGATTTTGTCCCACTCGCGCATTGCCCGGTCCCGAGCAACTTTCGCCAGAATTGAAGCAGCAGCAATCGACCTGGATCGCGCATCACCTTTCACCAGCGGCAACTGCGCCACATCCATATCCACCCGCAAATAATCCAACAGCAAATAATCCGGCGTTACATTTAAAGCAAGTAAGGCTCGCAGCGTTGCGAGCCTTGCAGCCTGATAAATATTCAACCGTTCGATTTCATCAACACCAGCTGCGCTCACTGCAAATGCAGTGGCTTTGAGACGAATCTCCGAATCCAGGCGTTCCCGCTCTTCGGCATCCAGTTGCTTGCTGTCGTTCAAACCGCGAATCGGCCTATCCGGATCAAGCACCGCTGCAGCCGCATAAACGGCACCGAACAAACAGCCACGGCCCGCCTCATCCGCGCCAGCAATTACACGAAACCCCTGTTTGCGCGCTTTCCGCTCAAAGTAGAGGTTGCAGGTGTATTGCCGTTCGCGTGCGGCGGCCACAGAATTTAGGTGCGCTCGCGCAAACGGGCGTACTTGCCCTTCAATCCGCGTAGGTACCAAAGCTTGGCGCGACGCACTTGGCCGGTACGAACAATGTCAATATGGTCGATCACAGGAGCGTGGATCGGGAAGATGCGCTCAACACCAGTGCCGAAGCTGATCTTACGGACCACAATGCTTTCGCTCATGCCGCCGCCGGCTTGCGAAACCAACGTGCCTTCAAAAGCCTGCAGGCGTTCTTTTTCGCCTTCCTTAATCTTGACGTGTACGCGCAATGTGTCGCCCGGGCGGAATGCAGGGTGGTCGGTACGCTTGTTCTGATTGAAAACCTTATCAATTGCTGGGTGGTTCATGGGACTAAATCCTTCTAAAACTCAAACTCTTATTGTATCAGGCGAACACTGCCGCCTGATTGCCAACGGCGCTCTTAGCTCTTCAAAAGATCCGGTCTGTTGCGTACCGTCTTCTCTATCGCTGCGTTCCTGCGCCACCTTCGTATCTCTTCGTGATTGCCGCCAGCCAACACTTCGGGAATCTTCCAACCCCGAAATTCAGCCGGTCTGGTGTATTGCGGGCAATCTAGCAAGCCGGTTTCTTCAGAAAACGATTCCTTGACCGAACTGGCTTCATTCCCCAGCACCCCCGGCAACAACCGGGCTACCGAATCCACAATCACTGCGGCACCTAACTCGCCGCCACTTAAAACAAAATCACCGATTGAGAGCTCCTCATCAGCCAAATGCTCGGCCACGCGCTCATCAACCCCTTCATACCGGCCACAAATCAACAGCAGTTCTTCGGCTGCCGCCAATCTCCGGGCCACCGCTTGCGTAAACGGCTTACCCGATGCCGATAGAAGAATAATCTTCTGCCCTACTGGCTTCAAACCCTCGCTACGGCCAGGCAGAATCTCTTCCGCTGCCAGAAACAAAGGCTCTGCTTTCAACAACATCCCCTCATCACCGCCAAAAGGCCGGTCATCCACCGACTTGTGCCGGTCAAATGTCCACTTACGTAGATCATGAATCACAATGTCGACGATACCCTTTTTCTGGGCTCGCGCCACCACGCCGTGCTCAAACGGCCCCCGGAAAAATTCGGGAAATATCGTGAGCAGATGGAACTTCATCCTAAAACAATTCCCGTAAGCCTTCGGGAAGCGTCACCCGGATCAACTTCTCTTCCGGCTTGATCGAAACACAAATGCTACGGGCGAAAGGCACCAACAACCCGCCTTCCACTTCCAAAACCCCAGGGCCCCCAGTATCAACCCAACCAAGCACTTTGCCGATGGGCTCACCGGTCGCATCATCCACCATCAGACATCCGGCCAGATCCGAATAATAAAAAGCACCCGCTTCAAGCGGCGCTCGTTCGGATCGCGGAACAACCACCTGACACCCTCGAAAGGCTTCGGCATCATTCATCGAATCAACGCCGGCAAACTTGAAAACCAGCCGTCCCTGATGCGGCCAAACATCTTCCAGACCATACACAGCTTTCACCTTACCTGCAGGATCAAGCACAGTAACTTGGTCTAAAGACTTGTACCTGTCGGCTCCCCCGCCTAGGGTATCGGCGACAATTTCGCCGCGAATGCCGCGAGGCCGGATCAATACGGCCAGAATTACCCAATCTTCCACGGGTTAGGGAGTTACTCCAGTATCTCAAGCGTCAAACGGCGATTCAGCTTTGTGCCGGCAGCACCCAACAAGGTTCGAATCGAGCGAGCGGTCCGGCCCTGCTTGCCAATCACCTTTCCGATATCGGATGCAGCAACCCGCAATTCATAGACCGTAGTCTGCTCGCCTTCCACTTCATTCACCGCCACTTCATCGGGAACATCCACCAACGCTTTGGCGATTTCTATGATCAGTTCCTTGATATTGGCCATGAAAGATGGATCCTTATTCTTGATTGACTACGCCAACACTTGGCAAAGCTTATGCTACTGGAACAGGTGCGGGAGCCGGGTTCGACTTCATCAACCTGGCAACTGTATCGGAAGGCTGTGCGCCATTCTTCATCCAATATGCCAAACGGTCATGATCCAACTTCACTTCAGCCGGTTCACGAACTGGGCTGTAGTGACCCACAACTTCAATCGCCAAACCATTACGGGCGCGTTCTTTATCAATGACCACCAAACGGTAGGTCGGCTTTTTCTTAGCGCCGAAACGCGCCAAACGAATCATCAGCATTTTATTTCTCTTACTCCAGTATCCACTAAAACTTGAAATCTGCCAGACCACCTGGCAGTTTGAACTTGGCGAGCTTCTTACCCAGAAACCCTTGTCCGGAAAGCGAGCCCGTAAAAGCCTTCATCATTTTTCTGGCCTCGGCATATTGTTTCAGCAAGTTATTTACTTCCTGTACCGAGGTGCCACTGCCTTTGGATATTCTCCGGCGGCGGGTTCCATTAATGATCATATGATTATCCCGCTCTTTGGGTGTCATCGAATCGATGATCGCCACAATCCGCGAAATTTCTTTTTCGTCAACCTTGGCGTTCTTCATCGCCTTCATCGGCCCCACGTTCGGGAGCATACCGAGAAGCGATTCCATCGACCCCAGCTTTTTCAGCTGCATAATCTGGTCACGGAAATCGGCCAGCGAAAACTCGTTATCCATCAACTTCCGCTGCATTTCCTCAGCGGACTTATGGTCGATATTCTGCTGCACTTTTTCAATGAAGCTGAGCACGTCGCCCATGCCCAAAATGCGGTTCGCAACCCGGTCCGGGTGGAAC
>JBBRJC010000564.1:0-3445 GCA_038220135.1 Bryobacterales bacterium
TACCCGCAACATAAGCAACCACACTCATACCCTTGGTCGCAATCATCAGCTTTGATTTCATATCAAATGCCCGGCTCTCGTCATCCTTTGCCGTCGGTGTTGCCCGTAGCTTCACCTGGCCGCCGCCAGCCGCCTCAATGCTCGACAATTCGAATGTAACCTTGGTACCTCTACCCACAACAATCAACTGCTTTTTCTTTCCCTTCGAATAAATCGCACCCTGGGCTTTCGCCCCCTTGGCAATCACCACCGTGTCATCCACCTTCACATCCATAACGGCCGTAAAACTCAGCAATTGACCCTCAGTAGCAATTAGCGGCACATCTTCAGCAAGCTCCAGAGCTACGGGCGTAGCATCAGCCAGCGTTACCATTTTCTGCGGAACCGTCGCCTTTTCTTTTTTCGGCGGAATAGCAGGAGTGGCTGGAGTATTTGGCTTTGCAATAGCAACCGGTGCCGCATGCGGATTACGCATTGTCTCAATCACAGCATCAGGAACACCAGACTGAACCAGTTTAATCACCGCATCAGGACTGACATCGAAGTCGCCATCTGTCGCTCGAATCTGGCTGATAATCAGTGGTGCAGAAACATCGCTCTTCACCATTTCAACGATTTTCGCATTGTTGAGTACGCCGGGCTTGCTCATCTCCACCACAACTTCAGCTTTGGGCTTCTTCGGTTCCTTTGACCGTCCAAAAAATACCCAAAGGCTACTTAGCGCCGCAATCGCGATCAGCACTTTATTTCGGCGCCCGGAGTTTTTCCCCACAATGGGCGCAGCCGTTGCTTGCGGTATCACTGGCGGCGGAAGTGGGGCGGCTTTCAATGCAGGTGGCTTCATCCCTACAGACAACAATGTTCCAGAATCGGAAAGCTTCTTCAGCAGGGTCAGCCAATCGTAAATTTCACGCATCGTTTGCGTACGATCTGCCGGCTCCTTCTTCATGCAACTCTCAATCAGTGATTGCAACTGGGGTGGCACCGTCGCATTCAATTCCATTGCCGATATCGGCTGATCACGCAGCACAGAAGACAACGTGCTGATCGCGTTATCACCCTTGAAAGCGCGGTGCCCGGTGGCCATCTCATACAGCACAGCCCCAAACGAGAATATATCCGTCCGCGCATCCACCTTCATCGCCTGCGCCTGTTCTGGCGACATGTAACACAACGTTCCAATGATCGAACCTTGCACTGTCATCGGTTGCAACTGCGTCGCGTCCGGGTCCTCAGAAACCGGACCAGATTCCAACTTCGCTAATCCAAAATCCAGAATCTTCACGCGCCCCGTCGTCGTCACCATCAAGTTGCCCGGTTTCAAGTCCCGATGAATAATACCTGCTTGATGGGCCGCACTCAATCCTTCCGCAATCTGCATCCCAAGATTGACCACTTCAGCAACCGGCAGGCCCGTTGGAGGAATCAGTTGTCCCAACGTCTTGCCTTCAATGTTCTCCATGATCATGTAGTCGGTGGCGCCGTCAGAGATCACGTCGTGGATCACAATAATATGCGGGTGATTCAGCGCCGAAGCCGCCTGCGCTTCCTGTAGAAAGCGGCGCTTCTGATCAGGGTCCATGCTTTGTTCGGACTTCAAAATCTTCACCGCAACAAACCGGTTCAACTTCGTGTCGCGAGCCTTGTACACTTCGCCCATGCCGCCCGTGCCAAGTTTTTCTAGAAGTTCGTATTGACCGCGGATAAGCTCGGGCATAGATGTCCTGAGTATCTCATTTCACCTGATAATCCTTCAACCACTACCCGATTGGATACAATTTGAAACATGGCAAACTGGACACGGCGCGACGTCTCTTTGGGTTTTATGGCAAGCAGTTTATGGGCTGCAAATGCGATGGCGCAAGCGGTGAAGCTGCCCAGGAAAGTGCGCATAGTTCTGCTAGGAACCCTCGGCCATGTAGGCGAGATATTGAAGCCGCTGCCTCAATTACCCGACGTTGAAATAACCGCCTATTGCGAGGCAGACAAAAGCGAGTTAAAAAAAGTGCTGAAAAACCCGGCACTCGCCAAGGCCAAAGAGTACGACGATTACCGCAAGATGCTAGACACCGAAAAGCCTGATCTGGTTGCCGTATGTACCTCCAACGGAGACCGCGCCGATT
This sequence comes from Bryobacterales bacterium, assembly GCA_038220135.1. Classification (GTDB taxonomy): domain Bacteria; phylum Acidobacteriota; class Terriglobia; order Bryobacterales; family Bryobacteraceae; genus JANXSF01. The sequence continues at coordinate 2,124 of JBBRJC010000564.1, forward strand.
CGATTCGCGCCTGCACAGAACGTAAGTTGCCGTTCATTGCGGAAAAACCATTTGCCACTTCGCTTACCGAATATTTGAAGATTGAAAAACTGATCATTGATGCAGGCATTCAACCAGGTATCCTGCTGCCGCTACGCTTTGAGCCGCCCTATCTTGCCTTGCATCAAATTGTGAAAAGCGGTGCAGTCGGCGAAGTCGGTCAAATCAGTTCGCAAAAATCGTACAAAGCTGGCGTGCGCCCGCAATGGATGAAAGATCCCAGCTCCTACGGCGGCACCATTCCTTGGATCGGCATTCACATGATCGACCTCATGCGCTTCACCAGCGGCCGCGAATTCGTCGAGGCTGCATCCTACCAGGCGCAAGTGCTGGCCCCCGCCGGCATCGGCAAAATGGAAAACACGACTGCCAGTATTTTCCGCATGGATAACGGTGGGGTGGCGTCGCTGCACATGGATTATTACCGTCCTGAATCGGCCCACTCGCATGGCGACGACCGCCTCCGTCTGGCAGGCCCCAAAGGTGTGGTTGAATATATGGAATTCACCGGCGTAACGCTGCTTGTGGAAGGCCGGCAAGCCGAAAAGATTACCGACCTTCCCCAGCAACGGCAGGTTTTTGTAGATTACTTGAACATGCTCTACAACGGGAAAAAGTCATTGATTTCCCGCGACGATCTGTTCCGGTCCAATCGCGCTACATTAGTCGCCCATCAGGCTGCTGTTGAAAAGCGCTTCCTACCCATTGGCTGACAACAACGCTTTGGCAACCACAGCAAGCTCAGCCTGACGTTCTTCGCTCAAGTCGCCTAAATACGGAAGTACTGCACCGGTTTTTGCAATGCCTGCAAGCTCCATCGACGTATGCAGTACAGGCGCTGGCCCCCACGCATCACGCAGATCTTCATGGGCAATGAATAGCTCCCGCAACGTAGCCGCTTCTGCAAATTCACCCTTCACGCAATGTTCAAAAATGCGCTGGCTAAGCCGCGGGGCAACGCAGACGGAGCCACTGGTGAAGGCCGGTAATTTCCAATTCTGCATGTGAATAATCGCTGGTCGCTCACCAATGCCGCTGATAATGCACTTGGCCGGAACTCGCTTCAGAAGTTCAGCAAGGTATGCGTCCTCATTGGGATCCTTGCGCACCACGGCATACTTTACCGCCACGCCAACGCCGGAATCGATCAGCCGGCCAATAGCATCCAACCCCTTTTCTTTATCCACACCAAAATTCGATTCTTCCTTCACATACAGCAGCAGCGGCTTGCCAAGAATTTCAGCAATTTCACGATAGCCACTTTCCAGGCCCGCAGCCGTTCG
>JBBRJC010000565.1:0-3441 GCA_038220135.1 Bryobacterales bacterium
TCGATAACGGTCCCGGTGGCTGGGGACATGATCGGGTGGGCGATCGGTACAAGGAATTTTCACCGTTTCACAACGTAAATAAAGATGCTCCGCCAGCGATCATACTTCTTGGCACCAAGGATGCACTTGTGCCGGTGGATACGGTGAAGTCGTTTGCTGCCGCGATGAAGCAGGCAGGCGTTCGGGCTGATGCACACTTCTATGAAGGGCAGGTGCATGGCTTCTTCAATTTTGGCAAACAAGGCGGCAAGTACCAGGAGACTGTGCGTGCAGCGGACGATTTTCTGATCTCGCTAGGGTGGCTTAAAGGGTCCCCGCTGCTGTAATATCAAGGCGAATTCTATGTTTAATCGTTCAGCAATTCTGTGCCTCTCCATCGCTGTCAGTTCGGCTGCAGCCGTACCTAAAGCTGTGTTTGGAAAGGCTGTGTTTGAAAAGTCTGTTTCACCCTTTCTAGGCAAGCACTGCACCATGTGTCACAACGCGAAAGTGAAGATGGCAGAGGTGAATCTGGAACAGTGGCGCGATTCAAGCAAAGCGATGGCAGAGCGTGATGGCTGGCAGGATGTACTGACGAAATTGCGCAATGGGGAAATGCCTCCGCCGGGGCGGCCACGCCCGACGGCGACTGAGATGGAGGCGGTGACCGGGTGGATTGACGAACAGATTGCCCGCATCGACAAGCAGACCAAACCGGACCCGGGCCGCGTTACTGCGCGGCGTTTGAACAAGACCGAATACAACAATACGATTCGTGATTTGCTGGCTGTGAATTTTCGTCCTGCTGATGATTTTCCGGATGATGATGCCGGCTATGGTTTCGACAATATTGGTGATGTGTTGACGCTATCGCCGGTGCTGATGGAGAAGTATTTGACTGCTGCCGAGAAGATTTCGCGGATGGCAATTGCGTCGGGCAAGACGCCAAAGGCGACGCTGGAACGTTATACCATCGACAAGGTGAAGGCTGATGTTTTGGGCGGAGCGCTGACCGTTCCGCATGTGTTTCCGGTTTATGCCGACTACGAATTGTCAGTGCGGATAGTAGACCGCAGGCGTGAAACCACATTGCCTCCGGTGACGCTTATTTTTCAGTTGGACGGTAAGGAAATTAAGCGTGCCACCATGCAGCCTGGACAAAATGTGAACCGGCTTCTGAATGTGCGAATACCGGTGCAGGCAGGGGAGCGGAGACTTCGCGCCCTACCACTTGGGCCGGACGGTAAGATCTTCAAATTGCCAGCAGACGCCATGGCTACCGATCCTTCTTTGCGCGATGTGTTCATCGACTATGTGGAGGTGAAGGGACCATTTGCCAATGATAAATTAGGGCAAACAGAAAGCCACAAACGGATTTTTGTTTGTGAAGAACAGACACCGGAGTGTGCCCGCAAAATTGTTGCGCCGCTGGCTTATCGCGCCTGGCGACGGCCTGTGAGCGAGCCGGAAGTTGCCCGGCTTGCACAATTTGTAACCGATGCAATGAAGGATGGCGATGGGTTTGCGCAAGGCGTGCAGGTGGCGCTGCAGGCAATTCTGGTCTCGCCGAAGTTTCTGTTTCGAATTGAACGCAATACGCCCGGGCAGCAGCAGACCGAGCAGATTGGAGCGTTTGAACTCGCTAGCCGCTTGTCCTATTTTCTATGGTCGAGCATGCCCGATGATGAGTTGCTGGGAGCGGCGGAATCAAAAGAAATATTGAAGCATGACGGCATGGGTAAGCAGTTGCGGCGCATGCTGGCAGATACGAAGGCTGAATCGCTGGTGGAAAATTTTGCCGGCCAATGGCTGCAATTGCGGAATCTGGAAAGCGCTAAACCAGACCCTGTACTGTTCAAGGATTTCGACGAAGAATTGCGGCAGGCCATGGATCAGGAAACGCGACTGCTGTTCGCCGGGTTGCTGCGGGAAAACCGAAGTGTTCTGGAATTTCTGGACACTGATTACACTTTCCTCAATGCGCGGTTGGCTGAGCATTACGGTATTGCGGGGGTGGAAGGCGATCATTTTCGCAAGGTGGCGCTGACCGGAAATCAACGTGGCGGGGTGCTGACTCAGGCTAGCGTGTTGACCGTTTCCAGCTACCCCACACGCACCAGTCCGGTGTTGCGGGGCAAGTGGATTTTGGAGAATATTCTGGGAACTCCTCCGCCACCACCGCCGCCCGATGTGCCGGAATTGAAGACGGAAACGATCGGCGTTACGGAATCGCTGCGCTCGCAACTGCAGAAACATCGAGCCAGTCCAAGTTGCTCAGTCTGCCATAACAAGATGGACACGCTGGGTTTTTCGCTAGAACATTACGATGCTATTGGACGCTGGCGTGCGAACGACGGAAACATTGCCATTGATTCTTCAGGCACCATGAACGGCGTGAAATTTGAAGGTGCGGCCCAGGTGAAGAAAATCATTTTGGATAAGCAGGCCAGCCTGTTTGTGAAGTGCTTAACGGAAAAGCTGCTGACCTATTCGCTGGGGCGAGGTTTGGAAAAGTACGACCGTGCGGAGGTCACACGCATTGTTAACCAAGCGTCAGCTAATGGACACAAATTTCAAGGCCTTCTCGAATTGATTGTTGAAAGCTTGCCGTTTCAGATGCGCCGTACCACGAACGCTGCAACTGATATAAAATTGAACCAGCTAGTCAAAGCCTTGAAGGAGCCCGCACGATGAGTGGAAAACATCTAGACCGCAGAACTTTGCTACGTGGAATTGCAGGCGCGGCAATCGGCCTTCCAATGCTCGATGCAATGCGGCCAGCATTCGCCGCAGCCGCTCGTACCAGTGTTGCCGCGCCGGTGCGCATGGCATTCACGTATGTACCGAATGGCATCATCATGGATCAGTGGACGCCTTCGGTGGTGGGCAAGGCTTTTGAACTGAAGAGCACCCTGGAACCTATCGCTGCGTTTCAGGATAAGACCATGTTGATGACCGGATTGTCGCAGGTGAATGGACGGGCGTTGGGCGATGGGCCAGGTGATCATGCCCGGGCTGCCTCTACATTTCTAACTGGTGTTCATCCGAAGAAGACTGCTGGGGCCGATATTAAGCTGGGTGTTTCTGCAGATCAGGTGGCGGCGCAGGCGATTGGTAACAAGACGCGCTTCGCTTCTCTAGAGCTTGGTATTGAACATGGGCGATTGGTGGGCAACTGCGATTCTGGTTATAGTTGCGCTTATTCCAACAGCATCTCCTGGCGTACGGAATCGATGCCGAATCCGCCGGAAGTGAATCCGCGGCTGGTGTTTGAGCGGCTCTTTGGGAATGCTGATTATAGTGAGCCTGCCGATGTGCGGGCGCGCCGAGAGCGGCAGCGTAAGAGCATTTTGGATTATGTGCGGGAAGATACTTCGCGGCTTCAATCGAACCTTGCAACTCAGGATCGTCGTAAGTTGGATGAGTATTTAACCAGCGTTCGTGAGATTGAGAAGCGCATTC
>JBBRJC010000566.1:0-3435 GCA_038220135.1 Bryobacterales bacterium
CGGTGATACCAGGCCCGGTCGGCCGCAAATGTGTGAACCAACGTGCCAAGTACGCTCTTGTCGGCGGTTAGAAAATCGCGCTCCAGCTCTTCGGCCGAAAGGTTTGCGGCTGCTTCCAAAAGGCGATTACTTGCCCATGCCGTGTAATTAATGTGAGTTTTGAGAATTTCAGAGGTCATATTATGCGAATTTTGGAACTTCAAAGCCTTTACGGTAATTACGGCTGAACATGGCCGTGGCTTCTTTGTCGCCTTTGCAGGTCCAAGTGGCTGCATCGAATTCCACGGAACGGCCCAGCCGATATGAGATATTTCCCAGGTGCATGAGGGTGCAGGAGATTGCTCCTTCTTCGATGTCGTTGTTTTGCTTGGAGCGGTCACGGCTGCGCACCACATCAATAAAGTTGGCCCAATTGCTGCCTCCTTCCTTGCTTGTTGGGCCTGGCTCCGCTGTTTTTCCCAGGAACGTTTCGTACTTATTGTACCCGTCTACGGCCATGTAACCCTTCGATCCGTAGAATACATTGCCGACTGTATTTCCACCTAAACTGGCGGGCCTTCCATCTTTGCCCGGATTACGAGATGCGCCGATGCCTGCTTCGTGATTCGACATCCAGTGGCGCACATCGAAGACCATCATCTTCTTCCTACCCCCTTGGTTGAATTCGTAAGCAACGTTCAAAGTATTCGGTGTTTCCTGGTCATCATCGAACATGTAATGTCCACCGATTGCTGTCACTTTGGTAGGATACTTCACGCCCATGATCCAGCGGCTGATATCCACTTCGTGAATGCCCTGATTGCCGAAATCGCCATTGCCGTAATCCCAGAACCAATGCCAGTTATAGTGGAAACGGTTTTTGGTAAAGTCGCGTTTTTGCGCAGGCCCAAGCCACAGGTCATAATGCACGCCTGCCGGAACAGACTCCACCTTCGCCTGGCCGATGGTATCGCGCCATTTGAAGCAGAGGCCGCGCGTCATGTACACTTCGCCGATCAAGCCCTCTTTCACTTTTTGCGCAGCTTCTTGAAGCCCGGCACTAGAGCGGGCATTTACACCATGCTGCACAATCTTGCCGTACTTTCGGGCAGCAGCCACAATCTGCTTCGACTCATACATGTTGTGGGCGCAGGGTTTTTCAACGTACACATCTTTGCCGGCCTGTAGTGCCCAGATGGTTTGCAGCGTGTGATTGTGATTCGGCGTGGCGATAGAGACGGCGTCGATGCTTTTGTCTTCCAGCAATTTGCGCAAATCGGTATAGGCTGCGGGCTGCTTGCCAGACGACTTTGTGACCTCTTCGGTGCGCTTGGCCAACACTGTTTCGTCGATATCGCAAAGTGCTGCGATTTCCACATTCTTCATTCCGCCGTAAGCACGAAGGTGCGATCCGCCCTGCCCCCGCAATCCTACGCAGGCCACGCGAACCTTGTCGTTGGGGCTTGCTAATGCGCTGGACTTCACTAGAGCACCAGCCGCTGCCGTGGTCATCAGGAAATGACGCCGTTCCATGTCCGTCTCCTTCAATTCTATGAATATTGCGTTAACTTGAGTAAAAGGAATTATACAGCTATTTCATTGAAACTTTGCGTGGCATAATATCATCTGATCACCTTTATGACACCTGAACAAGCTAAAACTATTCTCGACTTCCTGATGCCCACCTTGCACAGCGAAGTCAAAACCACGGCAAAAGTGATTGCCGCGGCTCCCTCAGATCAGGAAGGCTACAAGCCTTCGGAACGCTGCATGTCTGCACTCAGCCTGGCTTGGCACGTTGCCAGCGCCGATGTTTGGTTTCTGAATTCCATCATTGATGGCAAGTTTGAATCTCCTGGCGGCGGTATGCCGGAGACGATCAAGACCACAGCAGATGTCAGCGCCTGGTATGACGCAAACATGCCTCCGGCAATGGCCCGTCTGGCTGGGGCGTCACTGGAAAGTTTAGCCGCACCGGTAAGCTTTTTCGGAATGTTCGAATACCCGGCACTCACCTATTTGAATTTTTCGATGTTGCACACCTCGCACCACCGCGGGCAGTTGTCGTCCTATCTGCGTCCGATGGGTGGCAAGGTGCCTTCCATTTATGGCGGCAGTGCTGACGAGCCGATGAAATAGAGTTCTTCCAGCAGGGGGATATCTGTATAAGGAAAATAGTTGTCCCCTGTTGTTAGTTGAATTGAGAGCAAGCCTGATTGCAAGGCGTTATGATATTATCCCTTCAGTTGCTGTGTTTGTTCAGATCTTATGATCTTTCGATTTTTGTTGCTTGCCCTGGTGACATCGGCTTGCTTGCTTGCATCCGATAAAAAAATACTCGTTGTTCATTCCTACCATGCTGGTTACGAATGGACGGACGAGTTATCTCGTGGCATAAAGGCGACTTTGGGAAAAGCCGGCAAGTTCGAATTATGGTTTGAATTTCTGAATGCCCGCCGTCGTAACTATCCTGAAGACGCTGAAGAATTACGGCAATACTTCACCGGCATCCAAAAAACAAATCAATTCGATTTAATTATTACCTCTGACGACGAGGCTCTTGATTTCGTGGTCAATCGCAGTAATGGTATTTTCGGAAACCTGCCAATCGTCTTTTGTGGTGTTGGTGCCGGTAAACTCACAGAAAGTCTGGCCCGAGAGCGTGTCACTGGCGTACTTGAGCAGTTTCCCACTCCGCAGTTTCTTGACCTCGCACTGAAACTCTTTCCTAAGACGAAAACGCTATACATTATCAATGACAACTCTCCGTTAGGGCGATTCCTGAAGAATGAGTTTTCCGTCGCTGCTGCAGCCAAGAAACAACTTACAGTGCGGAACCTGGACGGCGGTGCGCAAACATTGGGCGAAATCAAAGCTCAATTAACAAATATTCCGGCCGATAGCTTAGTCTTCACGTCGCAATTTCGCCAGGATTTGAATAAAAAGTTTGTTGCCGCCGCCGATGGCGAGTATTCTCTTGCAAGCGTTGCCCGTGTGCCAGTGTTTGGCCCGGCAATCACCAAAATCGGAAACGGGATCCTGGCAGGAACTCCCAATGATGGGTTTGACCATGGCCGTCTTGCTGCGGAAATGGTTTTGAAAGTCTTTGCCGGCAAGTCCCCAAAGAACATCCCTTTGTTTGCCGATCCGTCGGAGCACTTCCTGTTTGACCATTCAGAGTTGACGCGCTGGAAGGTGCGGGAACGAAACCTGCCTCAAGGATCAACGGTGGTGAATAAGCCTCCGTCATCGGTCCTGGATTACTGGCCATTGATTGCTGCAGCCAGTCTGTTTGCCTGTTTTCAAACCATCGTAATCGTGGCTTTGGGCAAGAACATGCTGCATCGTAAGCGGGCCCAGAAAGAATTGAGTGGAGCGCTGGCGGACTTGCAGGTAGCACTCAAGAAGGCTGGCGAAGCCGCCGAACTGAAAGGCCGGTTTGTGGCCAATATCAGT
>JBBRJC010000567.1:0-3431 GCA_038220135.1 Bryobacterales bacterium
CATGCTCGCGAGCAAGTACCAAAACCTGGCCGGCTATTTCCCCCGCCGTCAGATTCCGTTCCAACCCCATCAAGGCGGTTAAGCAGAACTTGCAATCAACGGGACAGCCGACCTGGGTGGAAATACAAATCGTACTTCGGGTTTCTTCCGGCATCAGCACCGTTTCAACCGTAAGCCCATCCAGCGGAAGTTTCAGAAGATAACGTGCCGTACCGTCGCTCGAATCAAAGCGGCTGTCGATGGCCGGACGTCCCAGATCGATTCGTTCGCGAAGTTCCGCTCGCAACGCCGCAGGCAAAACCGTGGCCTCGTCCAGGCTCAACACATTCTGCCGGTAAAGCGCTTCGTAAATTTGCTTCGCCCGAAAGCGCGGCACGCCCTCGCCAAGCAGTTCGGTGATTTCCGGAAGTTCTTTGCCGATGAGGAAGGTATCGGCGGGCCTGACATGCGTGCGCGCCATTGAATTTCATTTTACCATCCCGCTCGTCCGCTACAATTAAAGTAATGGCCATAAAACGGAGTACCAAGCCCTCGAAGAAAGCATTGGTCGATTTAACTCATCTACCTTGCGGCGTACGTGTACTCACTGAACGCATGCCCTGGGTACGCTCGGCGTCCATCGGAATTTGGGTAGCATCAGGATCGCGTCGTGAATCGGAAAAAGAAAATGGCATTGCCCACTTCATTGAACACATGCTGTTCAAAGGCACGCCCACGCGATCAGCAGAACAAATTGCCCGGGAAGTGGATTCCATTGGTGGCCATCTAGACGCCTTCACCTCTCGTGAATTAGTTAGCTTTAATACCAAGGTTCTTGATTCGCACATCGGCCGGGCCTGGGATGTTTTGTCCGATCTTGTTTCCAATCCCTTGTTTCGCGATGCGGATATCGCCAAGGAAAAAAGCGTCATTCTTGAAGAAATCAAGATGGATGCCGACAATCCTGAATACTTGGCGCACGAAGTATTTTCTCGCAATTTTTGGAAGGGCCAAGCCCTCGGCCGACCAATTCTGGGAACGCCGAAAACTGTAAAGTCGTTCACCCGCAAAGACCTGGTTGATTGCTTTGAACGCGTGTATAATCCCAGCAATATCGTCGTCACTGCCGCCGGGCAACTGAAGCACGATCAAATTGTGAAGCTCGTGGAAAAGAGCTTTGGCGCTTCCAAACGCAAGGGCAAATTGTCAGCGATTGAGCAGGCCGTTCCCCATGCCAGCATCGCGCTTAAAGACAAACAATCGCTGGAACAATCGCATGTGGTTTTGGGCGTTCCATCTTACGCAATGCCCCATGAACGCCGCTTCGATGCCTATGTGCTGAGCACTATTTTGGGCGGAGGCATGAGCGCCCGTTTGTTCCAGAATATTCGCGAAAAGCACGGCTTGGCCTACTCCGTATTTTCTGAATTGAACATGTACCGCGATGCCGGGTGCCTTGCCGTTTACGCCGGCTGCAGCGCCGCATCGATTCCGAAAGTGATTGAAATGGTAATGGCGGAATTTCGTAATCTGAAAACGGAACTGGTTCCAGATGAAGAATTACGTCGCGCCAAGGATAATTTGAAAGGCTCGCTGATGCTCGGCCTGGAATCAACGTCCAGTCGTATGGCGAACCTCGCCCGCCAGGAAATATTCTTCGGACGCTTCATCACTATGGATGAAATGCTGGAGAATATCGAAACGGTCACTGCGGAAAGTGTGCGCGAAGTGGCTTGCCGCTTCCTGAAGAAAGAGAATATCAATCTGTCGGTGCTCGGCCCAATCGGTGATCTGAAAATCAAGCGCTCCGATCTGGCCTGCTAGCTTATTGCTTTGTGTCCAATGCTGCGCGGGTAGCTTCCAGCCGTCCGCCATCATGGCAATTCACGCAAGTGATCCGTACCTTCGTTGCCGCCGCTGGACTCTCTTTCCACTTCCGTGCACCTGCTTCATAAGGGGTGCCCTGAAGCATGGTCAACATGCGATCCAGATGCTCCCCCGATTCGCCAGCTTTTCCCAAACGCTGGGAGCTGAGCACCAGTCCAGCCAACAATTCGCCTCGGGCGTGAACAGGCAATCGAGTTACGTAGGCCGCCTGCGCTTTCCATATTTGGCCATACATGTCGTAAGCCGTGGTCCATGCTGCGGTGCGGTATTTCTCTGGTAGCCGGTCACCAAAGATGACCAAAGTACCTCCAGTAATTGCCTGCCGGGCAATATTGTCTGGGCTCGACTGCGCTGCTTCAGCCTCTTTGAACAGTCCAAGCGCATTAGCATAATGGCGCTCGAAATCCGCTGCATTTCCGTTCTCATGGGCGAGCACAGAACGGTAGAGCGCCGCACCGCCTTTCCACGCCAACACCTCGTTAGTATTTTGCGGACGCTGCGGCAACAATTCATCCAGCGTCTTTTCTCCACGCTCAAAACGAACCATGTCGTTCACCATAAATCCGGCAAACAGATCTTCCCGGACAATGGTGCTCACCCTGAGCCGTGAATCATAAGTTGCCGTGTTCTGTGCCAGGGCGGCAAGCGCGAGGAGAAAGAGAAAACTGCTTCGAATCATTTGTCAATTCTATCTGGTAGTTTTATCCACCACAACCGTCCCGCCTTTCATGACCCATCTTACATTCCCGATAACAACGTTAATGTCGTTGAGCGGATTGCCTTCAAGCGCAACAATATCCGCAAAATACCCTGGTGCGATCGAGCCCAGAGTCTTCTCCATCCCCAACATTTCGGCGGCAAGAGTCGTGGCTGATTGCAGAGCCTGTTCGTTTGTCATGCCCAGCTTTACGAACCAGGAAAGCTCACGCATGTTTAGTCCGAATCCGTTAAACACTGCATCCGACCCAGCCAATAAACGCACGCCAGCTTTATGGGCACGCCGGGCGGTTTCCAGATTTCGTTGAATGTAGTTCGCAAGATTCTCCTTGCTGCCCGCCGGAAACTTGTAAGTGGTGTCAGCATTTTCCAGATAGTACTGATTATGGTCGATGGTTGGAACGTACCAGATCTTCTTGCGCACCATTTCGGCAAGCGTCGCATCGTCGATTCCGGTCGCGTGTTCCAGCGTATCGCAGCCCGCGCGCACCGCGTCCCGTGCTCCATCCGGCCCGTAGGAGTGAATAGCAATCTTGTGCCCAGCCTGATGGGCCGCATCAACCATCGCCTTCATCTCCTCATAGCTGACGGTTTGGTCGCCGGTGACGTTATCGAAGCCACCCGTTGAACCAAAAACTTTTACCCAATCCGCTCCAGCATCCAACACCGCTTTGGCCTGCTTTGCGGCCTCAGCAATTGGGTCGGTAACTCCTGGATTCTTCGCATAGCTGCGAAGTCCTTGCCCGGAAACGAACATGCGCGGACCTGACATTGCTCCCATATTGATCAAGTCGCGCATGGCGATATCAGCGCCCGCCTGCCCATTCAAATCGCGGACCGTAGTGACG
>JBBRJC010000568.1:0-3430 GCA_038220135.1 Bryobacterales bacterium
CTTTTCGTAGGTACCTGGCCCTGTGTTGCAAGTTCGGGAAACGCTCACCCAGAATACGCGATGGTGAGTGTTGGCAAAGGAGACCGCCAATTGTTGAGGCCGCTGATGGCGAAACTCAAAATCGAAAATGGGTAAAATTACGCAGTCGTATGCTGAGGGCGGTAATGCATTTTGCAATGCTGCGCGCGTAACAGGAATTTCCAGGTCTCCGTGAAGATCATGCATCGGGTCTGGAAAGGCTAGCTCAAATTCTGATTTCACAGGAAATTGACCTTGTGCCCATTGCAATGGAACTCCGAAGGCTTTGCTGAATCCAGAAACGCCGCCACGCTCCATATGCGTGTATGCTTCCCGAACACCGACCATGATCTGCCATGCTCTTTGGCTTCTGAACGTTGTCAGTGCATTCTGCAGCCGGCTTGAATATTGGTTGATGGAAGCTGAGGCCAGTTGGCGAATCTGCTCGGCCTTTTCTAGCGATCTGGTAACTTGTTCGTCAGCAGTCTTGAGTTTTGTTTGCGTTTCTAATTGTGATTTTTCGGCTGCAGCAACAAATCGCCCAATCTGTTCTTCGTGCGTGGCTTTGGCTCGTGCAAGATCGCGCCCCAGTTCTTCAATACGCTTTGTGAACGCACGTTTTTCGGCTTCATTGGATTGTTGTGCTTTGGTATTTCTCAATGACTCCTGAGACGACGCTAGTGTTAACTCCTCAACCTGCCTCACCAGCGTGCGTCTTTGTGCTTCGTTGGCTTGCAGGATTGCCGCGAATTTCGATGCTTCAATCGTTAGACGATCGCGCTCCTCCCTGAGCAGAGTTGCCTGATTTTCTGAAGCTTTTAGCTGGATCTGAAGCCGCTTGACTTCAATTTGGAGATTGTCCGCTGATGCTTTCCATTGCGCAGCCTTCTTGCTTGCTGTCTCGGCATCAAACCTGGCCGTATCGGCAATTCTGGTTGCAGTGTCGGTATTAAACCGTAAGCTATCTATTTGACGGGAATGGTCAGTAATGAGCGCTGCCCATCGATCGCGTTCGGCCTTGAGTGCCTGGGTGTTTTCTGCGTATAGGGCGTTTATCTGGCTATCGAAGTTTGCACGAAGCGCCTTCGATGCCGATTCTGTGTCGGCGATGCGCCGTTCCCCTGCCAACCGAAGTGCCAATGCATCGACAACGGCGGTTTGGAATGGTGCAGTATCGGAAGGTGACTTTCCCAACGGAACCCACCGATCCGGTACTTTCGCGTCCGCTTTCACTCCTAATGCGCCAATCAAATAGGCCTTCTGGGCGATTGGTATGGCGGGTGAACGATGGATTTCCAGTAGTTCTGCTGTAGCGTTGGGATCACTCCCTGCAATTACTTTCAAGAAATGTTCAGTCCAACTTTCGCCAAAATAGGCATGGCCGGCGCAAGGTAATACTGCCGCCGTGAACATTGCTGACAGGTCGCCTAGCGGAACTTCCTTACCCCATTTCCAATCGCCTTGTGCAGCCAATCGCAACCGCCACAACCAATACCAATAGCAGTCACGGTTGGGCAGCAGAGGAAGCACAAACTGTTTGCTTCGGCTGGCCATCGCCTGTAACAAGTGCCCCTGTTCTGCTGGCGTGTAGTGCTCTAACACTCCGACACTGAAAACGAGATCGTACTCTTCAGATCCGTGCTCAAACGCGTCGGCATGGATCAGCCGAACATTGCGTCCCTTAACCTGAAAGACGCGATTTGCATAAGCGAGCGCTTCTTTTGAGAAATCGAGAAGTGCGACTTCAAAGCGGGGATCTTCGGCTATCGCCAAACTCTGCCAACCACCACCTGCCCCAGCCTCAAGAATTCTTCCACCATTGGGCAGCAGTTCCCGAACGGCATCTGCGAAGGCCTGATTGAATAAACTGGTAGCATCGTCGGGCTCAACTAAAGGAAGCTCTGCATAATAGGCATCCCACTTATTTATTTCAGCTTCGTTTTTAATCATCGGTTCTTCAGGACAGTGAATGTTTTGGAGTTGGACTTAATGGCACCGTCCTTGATGTAGACCGAATATGCTCCAGCCTTTTCGTAGAGATTCCGTGGGACTTGTGCAGACAATAAGGCACTTCCACCAAATACCGTTTTCAGTTCCTGGTCGGCAAAAACTATAACTGCTTTATTTGTAGCACCGCTGCATTTGACAGCCATGGCAGCTTGTCCATCTGGCTGGGAATTGAAGACTTCCCCAACCAGAGAATCTTCAGGATGAATCGACAAGAGAACCAATTCAGATGCTGGTGTTGTTTGAGGTGCTTTACTGGAATCAGTAGGAGTCTTGGCGCTGTCACCGCACCCATAATGCAGGGAGGCTGCGCCAAGAACGAGGCAGACAAGAAAAGATTTTGAAACGGACATTGACGATTAGTGTACCGAGATTTTACCTTCTCGGCATCTCAAAGTTTGTATAAAATACCTGGAGAGAATCTACTTCTGATCAGCCGGCTTGGTTGAAGCCTTGGTTTCGTGATTCATTTCAGCGCGCTTTTTTGCGACGTCGGGGCTGGCATGAAACTCGCGAACATTGCCTTCGATAGCAGCCTTCTGTTTCTGCAGTTCAGGATTGCTGCTTGCGTCTCGTAAGGCCTGCTGTGAAGCGTGTTTCTGCTTTTGATAATTCGAATCGGTGTGGATGGATCGCAATTGTTGTTCGAACGCTTCCTTTTGCTGCCGGAATTCCGGGCTGCTTTGCGCTTCGTCCACACTTTGGCGCATTTCACGCTGCTTTTGTAGTTGCTCGGGACTCAAAGTGGGCTTAGCCGTCTGAACTTTGGCCTTTTGCTCTGTGGCGGCCTTATCTGTCTGTTGTGCGAATCCCAGCGCTGATGCGAATAAGGAAAAAACCAACAAGCTCTTTTTCATATTATGTAATCCTCCCATCATCATACGGTATCTTTCCTCGCAACGCCACCCTACAAAAGGGTACACTTACCATTTTCCAACTTCAGGAAGCTGGCCCGGCCCGCCAAAGAATATGACCTGATCGATTGGTGGATCCCAGGTGAAATTGCCGTTCACGTCCAACACCCACTGTCCATTCAAGTAGGCACCCACTTTTGTTGTTCCATTGCCGTTCCAATCGCCAACCATTGGCGTATACCCGGAACCACCAAAGAAGATCAGTTTGTCGGTTACTGTCCCGTCCCATAAATAGTTTCCGTTGTAGTCCAGAATCCACAGACCGTTCAGTTGTGCGCCAACCTTGCTCGATCCCAATCCGTTCCAGTCGCCAACCACGGGCGTGTAGCCAGGCCCGCCAAAGAAAATTAGCTTATCCGTCGCCGGGCCATCCCAGGCAAGGTTTCCGTTGAAGTCCAACAGCCAAGTGCCGTTTTGATGGACACCGATTTTCGTAGATCCAGATCCATTCCAATCGCCCAGAACGGGAGTATAGCCGGGCCCGCCGAAAT
>JBBRJC010000569.1:0-3428 GCA_038220135.1 Bryobacterales bacterium
ACATTGCAAAGGAACGGCTGCTGCGAGTAGAAAAAGGCAGGGTGTGAAAAGTGCGACGCGGAATAATTTCATGGATAGACCTCGGGGTCCGCCGTAAGGGCGGAGCAACGTAATCATACAACAGATACACGTGGCCCATTACGTGACAACTGCTCCGCCTGTCCTTTTGCCCCAATGCCAACAGAGCATGGTGCGTGGGCGATGCTACTGCAACCATTCCTTGGAGCTTTGCTGGTGCTGCGATCATTGTCCTGGATGTTGCTTCCCGCGCGCCTTCGAGCAAACTCCCCAGGTGGAAATGCATCGGTAAACATTGGCTGAGCAAGCAACGGTGTGGCCAACAAATAAAACCAAAAGCGTATAACACTCTCTTATCTCGCCTTGAAATCAGCCTTCATCAAAGTGGCTGTATTGGGATCCAATAGCACCGAACCAGGATTCTTCTCCACAGCAATGGTGAAGTGCTGACTCTTCGCATTCATCCGCAGTTTTGCAACTTGATCACCAATCCCAATCTCCAGCGGCAACGTGTACGCATCGCCATCCTGCGTCTGCACCAGATCGATTTCAACCTGCTTACGCTCCTGGTTATAGCTCCACGTTCCTGCCACCGCCGGCACGCCGGCACGCTTCAACCATTGGTCGAAAAACCACGCCAACTCCATGCCAGATTCCTCTTCCATCACTCTACGGAACTCAGCAGTGGTCGTGTTCTGATTCAGGTACAACTGATAATAGCGACGAATCCCCTTCCAAAAAGTATCGTCGCCCACTTGGTTTCGCAGCATATGCAAAGTCCAGCCGCCCTTTTCATACACCAGCCGGTTCAATACTTTCTTCATGTCTGAAAGATTATTGTGGATCACTGGCGATGTCGGCAGCGTTTTGTCTAAAGCGAAAATCACCTCACGGGCGCGCTTCAGGCCAGCTTGAAATGCATCACGCCCTTCGTAATGTTCCACCGCCAGGTTGGTGAAATAAGTTGCAAAGCCTTCACTCAGCCAAACGTCATCCCAATCTTTTTCCGTGACCGCATCGCCAAACCACTGATGGGCAATTTCGTGATAAACCAGCCGGGTTGCCGGTTTGTCAGCAATCGTTTTCTCCCCATAAAAAATCGCACTGGCATGTTCGGTGCCGCCATTCAAACCGGCCGCAATCACGTTTGCAAGCTTCTCATATTGAAACGGCCCCACTCGCTCGCTGAAGAACTCCATCGCCTGCCGCGCTGGCTCATCAAACACAATCGCCGCCTTGTCACGATCCTGATGATAGACCCACGTGGACATTGGAATGCCCCGCACCTGTCCGGTGTTCCGCACAGAAAATTGGGCCACACCAATGGCGTTCAACCAGGACACAATCGGCACACCTTGTTTCCAATGCGTGAAGCGTGCGCCATTCCCCAGATCGGTTTCCTCCTGCAACAACCCGTTTGCAATTACTTGATATTGATTGGGTGCCGTGATCAAAAATTCGCTAGTGGCTTTATCGTATGGATGATCGATCATCGGCAACCACTCGCGCGCGCGGTCTGGCCAATTCTCGCTGAAGAACGTGCGTTCGCCATACTTATTTTTGCCGATACGCAGACCCGTGGCGGGTATCCCGTGGTAGGCGATCTTGAAGTATTGCTGCTCACCAATGCGCGGCGGCACTGGCAGTTGAATGATCAGCTTGCCACCCTCATGTTTGTAGCTCAATGCCGGCTGCAATGCCGTCACGGCCATCGGTTGAGCAAGGTCAAGCGAAACTTCTTTTACATCACCGGCGGTGAAGCGCACAAAGACCGTGGCATTTCCCACAATCTCATCAGTCGAGTCGGATAGCGTTAAGCGGAAAGTATAATGAACAGCATCAACACCCAACTGGCGCGGGTAGGTGTCTGCAAATGCCAGAGTGGTCAGCAATAGAAAAATAGAGTTGGATGCGCGCATGCTTTTTTGGATGATAGCGCATGGAGGCAACCAACTCCGGTTTCATTACCAATTCAGCTTTAGAGCGAACTGCATTCGACGCGGCGAATTGGCCTGCGTGCGCACCAAACCGAAATTCGCTACATCGGCCACGTTCGTATTCGGCGTTCCAAAAAGGGTACGGTTAAACACGTTGAACGCTTCAAAACGAAGGTCTGCGGTTACGTGATTTGCCTCAGACATGGTGAAGCTCTTCGCCAGCGACACATCCTCATTGAACAGCGCGAAGTTGCGCATTTTGGGATTATTTTTGGTCATGTTCCCAACCCTGTCGCGAGGCTGAAATGGGAAGAAGCCCTGGCTGGTCACAGTTGGAATATCGCCGTTGTAACTCACCGTGGTTGCGGGCTTAAAGTAGCGGTCCACATTCGGATCAAACTTTTCGCCAACCGGCGTTGCGCGCCATCCTTCATAGGTATCAATATAAGGCCGGTTGCCAATGATTGGAAAGCCAAACGCACCCGTAAATGCGATGGGCGTTCCACTGGCATAACGCTCCACCGCGCCGATGCGCCAACCACCAACCGTCTGACTAAGAAACCCTTTCTTCAACCATTTCTGCCCATGCCCGACAGGCAGATTGTAAACGTAGTTGATCTTTGCTTCATGCGTGCGATCGGCCGCCGACAGCGCTTTATCCAGACGCCGGTTGTACATATTGGTCGCCGCACCACTGCCCCACATCGAATCGGAATCGGTGAACATCTTTGAGAACACGTACGACGCATCAATCATCAGATCACGTGCGTAACGGCGTGTCACTTTTACGATCATCGAATGATAGCTGGAATGCCCGCTGTGATCCCCACCACTGCCAGTGAGGATATTGTTGTATTGCGGAAATGGCCGCAGCGAACGAAGCAAAGTGAAGTTTGTTGGAAATTCCGCATAGGGCCGTGTGTATCCATTCGTGGCTACAAGGTTGTTCTTGTTGTCGAAAGTTGTGTTCAGCAAATTGCGACCAGCATTAGTGAAAATGTTCGCATTCGGTTGCAGCTTGTTGATGTCAATTTGATTGTAGTTCAATAAATTGGCAATCAAGTGCGTTCCAATAATGGCGCTGTAGCCAACTTCAATCAGCAACTTCGCCTTGATTTCCCGCTGCATTGTCAGCGACCAGGAAAGCATTTCCGGCAAGCGATTTGCTTCCTTACCCTGCCACCAATCGGCATCGGCATTATTGGAAAAGGTGGGGTCGATAAACGGCGGCTTCGCCCAGGCGGGCACGCCCTGATCCAGCTTAAACACAGGTTGAATGCCGCCAGTCTGATCGGGGAATGTAAGGATTTGTGCAAAGCCCTGGAAGTGCGCAGACCCACTAATAGACTTCACCGGCGCATAGCTGATGCCGGCTGAACCACGAATCACCATCTTCTTCGCTGGATTCCAGGAGAAGCCAAGGCGTGGCCCAATGCCACCATACCAACCTGCTGGAATGGTCTCTCGCCCAAT